>JANQSQ010000420.1 GCA_028283985.1 Rhodothermales bacterium
AGCGACGGAATGTGGATGCAGGCCGCACGCCTCCAGGGCAGCGAAGTGAAAAAAGGCGGCCGCTTCGGAACAGCCATTGCCGCCGCAGACGGACGCGCGTTCGTCGGAGCCCATGGCGGAGACGATGCATCGGGCGGCGCATACCTGTTCGAGCGGGATGATTCCTCCGAGGAATGGACCGAATCGCAACTGCTGAAAGGCCGTGTCTCGGAAGAGGGCGACCGCTACGGCGCCTCCCTTGATCTGATGGGCGATGAACTGCTTGTCGGCATTCCCCGGTTCGCCAACCGCGCGGGCGGCGCCATCATGTACCGGAGAGACGCGGAGTCGAACAGCTGGGCATCGGCCATGCTGTTATTGCCGTTCTCAGCCACGAGCCCGCCGGGCTTTGGAACGGATATCGCGCTCGGCGGAAATGAAGTGTGGAGCGGCGCGCCGTTAGGAGCGGGCTTCCAGGGCAGCGTGTACCGGTTCGCAAAGGGCGAGGATGGCGCATACGCCAAATCCATGACGATCAGCCTTCCCGACCTGGAGCGCGGCGATCTGTTCGGAGCCACGCTGGATGTCTCAGGGAATATTGCCGCGGTCGCCCTCAACAGGGCCGATTTCGGCGCCGGCGCGGTAGCCGTGTTCGAACACAACGAGGAAGGCGGCTGGGCACATAGCGCCACGCTCCGCAGCCCGGCAGGCGGACTCGAGGCCGTTACGGGCGACATGGTGGACTGTGCGGAAGGCTCCGCGGGCATTTTTTCCTGCGATATGGTGGACATGCTTTCGTTCCTCCCGATACGCGAAGTAGGCGGCGAACGCGGCGTCCAGTTAAACGATATCTGGGGATGGACCGACCCGGAAAGCGGGCGGGAATATGCGTTGGTCGGACGAGTGGACGGCACATCGTTCGTGGACGTCACAGACCCCTCGAACCCGGTGTACCTCGGCAACCTCCCAAAAACGGAAGGCACGCCGGGAGCCGTCTGGCGCGACATCAAGGTATATAAAGACCATGCCTTTATCGTAGCCGATGCCGCCCAGGAACATGGTGTGCAGATATTCGACCTGACGCAACTGCGCAATGTCGGCGACATGCCCGTAACCTTCGAGGAAACGGCGCATTATGACGGAATCAACAGTGCGCACAACATCGTCATCAACACGGAAACCGGATTTGCGTACACCGTAGGCGGCCGGGCCGGCGGCGAAACCTGCGGAGGCGGCCTGCACATGATCAATATCCAGGATCCGGCCAACCCGACGTTCGCCGGATGCTATTCCGCCTCGGGGACCGGACGCGCCGGCACAGGCTACACCCACGACGCGCAATGCCTCGTATACAACGGCCCGGACTCCGACTACGCAGGGCGCGAACTCTGCTTCGGCTCCAACGAAACGGCTCTGAACATTGCGGACGTTACGGACAAGGACGCCCCCGTCAGCGTAGCGACGGCAGCGTATCCCAGCGTATCCTACACCCACCAGGGTTGGATCAGCGACGATCATCACTACTTCTTCGTGAACGACGAGCTGGACGAGATAAACGGTAGCGTACCCGAAACCCGTACCCTCATCTGGGACATCACCGATATCGACGACCCGCAACTCATCAAGGAGTATACCTGGGGAAGCGAAGCGTCGGATCACAACCTGTACATCGACGGAAATCTGATGTACCAGTCGAATTATGTCAGCGGGCTCCGCATCCACGATGTGAGCGATCCCATGAACCCCCGCGAGGTGGGATATTTCGATACGATGCCGGTTGGCGACAACTCAGCGGGATTTGCAGGGTCCTGGAGTAATTATCCGTTCTTCGAGAGCGGCACGATCGTGGTTTCCAGTATCGGCGAGGGCCTTTTCATCCTGAAGAAGAAGCAGGAACTGGGTCTTTAAGGAACCTCTGATTAAATCCACATGGGCGAGGACATTGGGACGCGCCTTCTCTCAAAACATAAACGCGCGGTTGGCCGCGAGTTTGCAGGATATCCCGGGCCCGATGTTTTGTTCGAATGCGCGTCCCAATGTCCCTGCTTTCGGTTGCGATTTTGCGGTTCGGCGTTGGATGGTCTTGTTGCCCGCCCCACTATCCGACAAGTTGCATGCGGCGTAATCTTGAGAAACATCTGATTAAGAAAACTCTGACTGAAGCACTCGCCCTCGTTTGCGTACTGGGCGGCGCGGTCTTCGCGATGGGGACACCCCGGGCAGCGGGGCAAACGCGAACCGACCTCGTGTTTACACGCGATGTCCTTCCGGTTATCCGGGAATCCTTTCTTCCTCTTCTCACCGAGGACACCGGACTCGACGGCGGATCGTGGGAATCCCTGATGCGAGGATCCGAACAGGGCGAGGTGGTCATTCCCTTCGACGCCGACCGAAGCCTGCTGGTAGAACGCGCGGTACAGGAGGGAGTCAATCCTGCCGCCATCGCGCGGGTACGGTCATGGATCGAAAGCGGCGCGCCGAGCGACGATGGGGAAATCGCGTATGCGGATGCAGGGCCGTTCCTCTACGTATGCAACCAGGGATCCGGGGTGATTTCCATTATCGACATGGAAGCGCATGTTGTCGCCCGCACCGTGGATCTGCGCGATTTCGGCTTCTCCGGGAACGCCAAACCTCACCATGTGGCGGTCACGCCCGATGGGGCATTCTGGTACGTATCGCTCATCGGCGAACATACCGTACTGAAATTCAATCGGGATAATGAACTGGTGGGACGGACGGCATTCGAAGCGCCGGGTATGCTGGCCTTCGATCCCGTCCTGGAACAGTTGTATGCAGGCCGATCGATGACCGCCGTCAACCCGCCGCAGCGCATCGGCGTTATCGAGCCGGACAGCATGGATATCGAGGAAATCGACGTATTCCATCCCCGGCCGCACGCCCTTAATGTGACCCCCGACGGGAAGTACGTGTTCAGCGCCAGTCTCGGCATGAATCAGATTGCCGTAGTGGACGCCGAATCCATGGATATCGAACTCGTCCCCGTTCCGGGCATGCATCACAGTCTGGTGCAATTTGCCGTGGCTCCCGACGGGCGCTCCATGATCGTTGGAGGACATATGAGTGGAGATATCCTGTTTCTCGACATCACCGAACCAATGCAACCCGAGGTCACGCAAACCCTTCCTCTGGGTGGAGGGCCCTGGCATCCATCGTTTCTTCCCGGAGGGGATCGCGTGGTCTTTCCCGCCAAAATGGCCAACGCCGTGGCTATCCTTGATCTGGCTACCGGAACCGAAGTCGAAAGAATTTCCGGGCACGGCCTCGCAGAGCCGCACGGCAGTGCGGTACGACCGGATGGACGGTATATCTACATATCCAGCAACAATCTGAACGCCGCGTTCACCCCCCGATACCACCGGGAAGACAATGATTCGCCGAACGGATCGGTGGTGGTCATCGACGCAAACACGTTCGACATCGTAAAGGTCATCGAGGTGGAACAGTATCCCACGGGCATCGGCGCCCAGCGGGATGAAAAAACCGCTCGCTGAGACCCAGGATGCATCGCTCCCGTCCGTTCCCCTTTCTTTTCCTGCTTTTCGGCGCACTGCCGGCTACGTTCCTCGCCGGTTGCGCCGGTACGGAACCACGTGCAAGGACCGAACGGGCTGCCGGCGAAATGCCCGCCCGGCGTATGATCGCTCCCTTCGAGGTATACAAGGCGAGCGGCGACGCATACGCGTATCCTTTTCTCGGCGGATTCAACATGCCGAGACCCCAACTCCTCGATATCGATGCGGATGGAGACAACGACCTGTTCGTCCAGGAGCATCCGAACGCCATCATGTTTTTCGAGCGCAACGACACGCAGGGGCCGCTTTTATGGACCTGGCGCTCCGACAAGTACGCAGGACTCGACGTCGGGGAATGGTACCGTTTCGCGGACATGGACGGAGACGGGGATTTCGACCTGCTTGCCGAGCAGCCTTTCAGTCATATGCGGTATTACGAAAACGTGGGCACGCCCTTGCGGGCCGACTTCGTACAGACAGTCGATACCCTCCGGGATGTAGCGGGTGAACCCGTATTCTCCGACCGGCAGAATATCCCGAACGTTACCGACATCGACTGTGACGGCTTGCCGGATTTGTTCATTGGGCGCATTGACGGCACCGTCATGCGGTATGAAGCCGTCGAAACCGAACCCGCGCCCGTATTTCAACTCGTTACGGAAAACTTCGAGGACATTCGGATTGTGGCTCAGTTCGGGCAGCCCGGCATGCCCGCCCCCGCAGCCCTTCCGAATATTCCGGGGGCCAACGACGACTTCATGAACGAAGGGCCGTCTCCGGGAAGAGATATTTTCGCAGAAGACACGCAAAACCGGTCCGATCCGCTGCATGGAGCCAACACCATGACCTTTGCCGATATCGACGGCGACAACGACCAGGATCTGTTCTGGGGAGATTTCTTCGAGCCGGGCCTGCTGTATATCGAAAACACGGGAGCCTGCGCCCGGCCTCGCCTGCGCACTACGCCCGTTCCCTTTCCGGTCGACGATCCTCTCCAGTCCAGTGGATACAATGCTCCTTCCTTCGGAGACCTCGACGCCGATGGGGATATGGATCTGCTGGCAGGGGTGCTCGGAGGAGCGTTCAATCCGAACAGGACCGCGCAATCCAATCTGTATATGTACGAACAGCTCCCCGAAGAACGGTTTGCATTGCGCACGACCCGGTTCATGGATCAGATCGATGTGGGAAGCGAAAGCTATCCCGTACTCGTCGATCTCGATGCAGACGGCGACGAAGACCTGCTTGTATCCAATAAAATCTCATCGGAAGACGGACGTACCGCCTCGCTGGCATACTTCGAAAATGTGGACGGCGCATACCATACAGGAGAAGCACCTGCCTTCTTTTCCGCCTATCATTACGCGCCGGCCTTCGCAGACCTGGATGCCGACGGGGACCACGACCTTCTGCTCGGGACATGGAACGACGGCATAGCATGGTACCGCAACGAAGGCGCCCCCGGCGCACCGCACTTCGTTTTGCAACAGCGGGGATTTATCCGGTTGACGCGCGGCAGCCACACCACGCCGGCATTGGTAGACATCGACAATGACGGAGACCTGGACCTGTTCGTCGGCGAAACCTCCGGGACCATCAATTTCTACCGGAACGCAGGAACCGCTTCCGCTCCGGTCTTCGAATTCGTTTCCGACGAATACGCCGGGATCGATGTCGGACGCCGCAGCGTGCCGACTTTTATCGATGCAGACCGCGACGGGGACCTGGACATGATTGTTGGAAGCGAACATGAGGGGCTTCTCCTGTTCCGCAATCGGGGAGACCGGACCACCCCCCTGTTCGGGGAGAGCGAACCGCTGCCGTACGATGTGCCCGAAGCAGCCGTCCCGTCCTTCGGTGACCCGGATGGCGACGGCGCCCTCGAACTCATGGTCGGCGGATACAGTGGAGGACTGCTGTATTTTGACGGACCGTGATCTTTTAGGGCCTGTTACCACTATGCAGCAGCGCTCTGCGGGGCCT
>JANQSQ010000422.1 GCA_028283985.1 Rhodothermales bacterium
ATGAACCTGACATCCGGGACAGGTGATGGCGTTGCGTAATTCATGGAAACGGCGGATGTACGACGGCGTTGCATGGCAAGTATACAACCGTTCCTTTCAAGGTTCCTAATCCTGGTGACGTATGCCGCGCCATGCGTCATGCGGCCATTTTGCGGGCAGTGCAGGATATGCTTTCTCCGGCGTGCCCTGCAGGCATGTGGATATACCCCTCGTAGCTCAGGGGATAGAGCACCGGTTTCCTAAACCGTTGGTCGGAGGTTCGAATCCTCCCGAGGGGGCTGCTTTTTTTCCAGCCGCATACGGCGAGTTGCATGAGCTTATTTCCGTTATTGATTTCCCGTAGATGCGTATTCCGGGTTCAAGGAACGCCACAGGCATGCGTGCACCGGACATTTGGCTTTATACGTTAGTTTTTTTGTGCAGGCTCTTGCCAGGTTATTCATCCGGGAAGGTTTACAGATTCTTAATACGTGTCCGTTATTGCACGTAACTTTTGTTGAATTATTCCCGTATATTCCGGTAGGCCTGTGTGGTTTTATGTCATTGCGCAAAGCGCCATGGTCTTGGCGAAGGAGCAGGAAGTCCTGGCAAGACCGGGTTGCGCAGGCAGGAGGATGGGCAGGGCGTACATTCGAAACAGCCAATGATTCCATTCATGGAAAAACTGCAATGCAAGGCATGCGGCAGCATCAGCATGGTGCCGATGGATGTGCTCGGGGACGACGAAGAAAATGAACCGAATGCTTCCGCGCCGGACCAGGACGGCAACTCGCAAACCCGCTTTTATACCTGTCATGTATGCGGCGACAACTGGCTATCGGTCAAGGAAAGCCATATGGGGGATCATACGGTCACCTTTGTGCACCAGATGGGTATGTCTCCGGAGTTGAAACGTATTGCGCATATCGAACCCCCGGCGGCTGCTCGGAGCGCGAACGTCGATTACTGGGAGTATTATCTCGACGACGAGGAGATTTCGGCCGAGGCATGGCACGACAAACTCATCACACGGCGCAAGGTGTTGAAGTCGATCTGCTCGAATTGAGGCCTCGGTAGATCGTTGCAATGAGTACGACATAATGCGCCGCGGAGCTACGACTCGAATCTCCATCGGGCCAGCACCTTCATTTCCCGTACGCGGTTTCCCGGGGTTTCGTCGCGCCCGGATCCGGTAGAACGCACATCCTCATAGCGCGTGGCGCCGAACTTCAATTGCACCATCAGGCGTCGGGAAGCGTCCAAACGAGCCAGGACATACCACCGGCGACCGCGTCCATTGAAGGATGGGGCGCCGAATCCATACAGCACATCGTTTTCGAACATGTAAAGCCGGGCGGACGCATCTGCCGCATCGAAAAGGGCATACCGCATATCCAGTTGCAGAAATGGCCGGGGTTTCCAACGGAAATCCTGGTATACCAGGACCCCCGCCGCCTTTTTCTCTGCTTCGGCGTGGACGGTTTCGATGCGTGTCCTGGAGCGAAGGGAAGAACTGTGTCTGTATTCGATCTGTATCCGCAGGGATTGCCGGCGTTTGCGGGTTGCACAGGGAAGTAGCAGGCGGCCGGTCAGGCAGCGGGCCGCTGCTTCGGATGTTTGCGTCAGGGCCCGCACATGCAGCGTGAACCAGTTCCGCCGTTTGTATTCGATTATCCCGGCAACGAACCGGTCGCGCGCATCAGGCAGGAGGTTTAGCGGGCGTTTTCGCTCCCGCACTCGTACGGTTGCTGTCCATGCTTGGAAGGGCCGAATGTGGCTTTCGGCAAGCCATTCGGCGTACCGGTAGCTTTCCCCGCGGGAATTTACTCCGATCCGGGTGTGCGGCCGCAGGCCGTTTGCCGCGGTTTTTCGCATCCGGACATGCACAGAGGCATTTTCGATGGGGGCAAACGAGACGGTCAACGATTGATGTCTCTCTTTCGGGACGAATTCGAACGAGCCTTCCCAACGGGGCCCGGCCCATCCGCCGAATACCGACAGGGCATGCATATTCCGGGAAACGCCGAGCATGTGCTGCGTATGGAGAGACAACGCCCCGGCGTACGCGGAACCCTGTCGGAACACGGCTATCCCGCCGGCAGCGCGTTCCCGGGCCTGCCCCCGTCTTTCGTACTCGGTTTGCGTGCGGTGATATCCGGTGGAGGCCAGGCTCCATACGCCCAGGGTAGTATCGACACGGGCGTCCAGCGGTACGTACGAGACGAAGCCGGTTACGGATACCCCGTACAGCGATTTCGATTGTATGGCCAGGCCCCTGAAATAGGCATGCTCCCGAGCGGAGGCATGGGGCCGCAGGATCCGGTCGACGGAGGCCGTGCGTAACGAAGAAAGCCCCGCCACCCCCTGGCCCGCTACGAGCCCTTCGCCTGCCTGGACCGTATAGCTACCTGCTACGATGCGCTCGAAGGGCCCCCGGTTGTCCACGCTCAGGTGCAGGGCTGCAAAATCGGCGCCGAATCTTCCTCCGCCGGGGCGCCATCGGATCGGTTCTCCCGGATCCTTGTCGAACGTGATCCCTGTGGCGAAATGTTCTCCTATACGTACGCCGATGCGCCACTGCAAGGCGTCAGGGGAGCCGAGATAGCCGGAGGGTTCATCCTCCCGGTATCCTTTTCCGGTGTCCAGGCGACGGTTCCAGCGCTGCACGAGGTCTGTTCGGATGCGTGGGCGCGTTCGGGGCGCCGGGCGGTCGAATGTAACGAAGGGGAGCAACATGCTGACGGCGTGTTCATCCAGACCTGCGAGCAACAGGGATTCCGGTTCTTCGAGGCTTTTTCCGGATGAACGCCACGCGAGGATACGTTGCACGTTCATTTCTGACATGCCGGGGATCGAGCGCAGCGCTTCCGCCGATGCCGTTTCCAACCGGATTTTCCGGTGCGCGGCATATTCGATCGCTTCATTCAGCGAGGCGGAATCTTCCAAGCCGTCCTCCAGCATATCCAGCGCGGTCTCGATGACCATGGCCGTTTCCGTGGTGTCAGCGGGCGGGTTTGCGGCTTGCATCATACACGCCAGCAGGATTGCCATTTTCATGCTTCACCAGGAATAGAGGAGGGACAAGGATGGCGTCCAGCCCAGTATTTCGTGTCGCTGCGCTGCGAAATCCGCTCGAACCGACGCGAGGTTCAGCCCGATTCCCCCGCTTGCCTGCCTTGGCCCCGAGGTAATACCTCCCCGCAACGCCAGTATCTCGGCCAATCGGATTTCGATGCCGGCCGCCATGGAAAGAGGGGAGCGTACTTCCTTGGCCACATCCGCCGTCATGGCGAAGGTCTCCGAGGGCTGCCACGCGGCCCCGACAGCAAGGCGTCGGCGGAGGTCGGAGCGCAGGGGGCCGGCCACCGCGGTCAGATTGTATGCGACGGCTCCCAGCGAAACGAATGGCGTAATCGGGAGCAGCACACCCACTGTCAGCCCCAGTGCGCCGGCTTGTCCGTGATTCGCTATGTGCACCTGATTCCACTCGGCCCGCACACCTGTATGGACTTGCCGGTGTGTTCCGAAGCCGAAGCGTCTTCCAAAACCGGCATCCAGTACGAAGTGTCTGTAGAGATCGAATCCGAAGGCCGAAGCGCCCCCGGCGATTGCACCCTTGCGGAAGGGCGCCACGAGCCGGATACCGGCGAACCGCAGTTCGGGCAATCCATAGAATTGGGCGCCGTGCAGCGCGAGGATTCGGGTATTCGCCTGACCCCACGCAGCGGGGTTTACTTGTCCCGCAGCGTCATCCGGAAATGCGGCCGAAGCTCCCCCGAGCGCCGCGTTCCGCGCCCCCGAAAACAGAGGCTGTCCCATAGCGGATTGCCGTGTGTTCGCTGCGGGCAGAGCAGTCAGGAGCAGCAAAAGTATTCTGCCCAGACAGGAGGAAAGGTATATGCGGCGGGAAGAGGCGGGGTAACACACGGGTTTTTTCTTTCACAGACACCGTGCGGGGTCATGCATGACCCCCTGCGTAAAATTTTCCCGGCGCCGGGCTGTATAGTGGTAACAGGCCCTAGTCACATTTCCTTATTCCGTCCGCCGGAAACAGAGCAAGTCCGTTTCGGTATGAGCAAGAGTCCTTTGCCTCTCCATAAAAACCCGCATCCCGTACGAAAGAACATGTTCTTTTCCACGATGCGTTTTCTTCTCTCTTCGACGGCGTCGGTTGTCGCGCTGCTTCTTTTCTCGCTCTTTTTTTCGCCGAAGCCGGCCGCCGCGCAGGAATTCAACTGTGCGATTTCGGTCAATTACAGTACGCTGACGGGCTCCGACTTCGGATTTCTTGAAGATCTCGAACTGCGCATGGAAGAATATGTGAACGATCGTTTCTGGACGGAGGATAGCTTCCGGGAAGACGAACGCATTGAGTGTACGATGGATGTGATTGTGCTGGAAGCCATCTCGTTGACCAGTTTCAATGCACGGCTTGTAGTGGCGACACGCCGGCCGATCTACAACACCATGCAGCACAGTACGGTCGTTCGGTTCAGCGACGAGTCCTGGCAATTCAGGTATGCACAGGGTCAGCCCCTCGTGTTCAATCTCGAACAGTACGATCCGTTGACCTCGGTCATCGACTTTTATGCGTATATGATGCTCGGGTATGACTACGATACCTTCAGCGAACTCGGCGGCACGCCGCATTTCGAGACGGCGCGCCGGATTGCGGAACGTGCACAATCCGTATCGGGGGAGGGTTGGTCGGAATTAGGCAGTCCTACTGAGCCTGGACGCGGCAATCTGATCACGCAGGTGCTGGATCCCCGCATGCGCCCGTTGCGCAAGGCGTATTTCGATTATCACTTCGGCGGGCTCGATCGCTTTCTAATGAATCCCGATACGGCGCGCAATGCCATTCTGCAGGTGCTTTCCGACCTGGATGTGTTGTACGAGGATGTTTCCCGGCAGCATGTCCTTGATCTCTTCTTTCTGGCGAAGTATAACGAACTGGCTGCGGTATTCGAGGGGTGGCAGGGGAGTAATCAGGCGTACGACTACCTTACGCTGCTCGATCCGGCTCACACGTCCGTATACGAAGATATCCTCGAGTAAAGGATCGGCCCACTGAAAGGGGCCGATGGATCAGAGAAAAAATATGGCGTGCGAAAGGGGGGACTCGAACCCCCAAGGGTGTTACCCCACCAGATCCTAAATCTGGCGCGTCTGCCAGTTCCGCCACTTTCGCATGAAAGGTCGTTTCCGTCTGGCAATACTATTATTCGCCCTGTAGCGTTTTGTTGATCAGAGTATCCTGCAGTATCGCACCGGCAGGAATCTTTGAGGCTGCTTTCTTTGTATCAAAAAGTTATTGTGTATCTCCGTTATATACCTTCGTATCGTGTGACAACGTGACCGTCCGGGTTCGTCCTTGCGCGTTGCCGATCAGTTTTTTTAACCATGTACAAACGCATTCAGTTCGCTCCGGGTTTTCCGGTGTTTTTCCTTTTGCTGTTTGCAGGTTGCGCCGGCAGCCAGGCCGCTAAAGACCCTGTAACCCCGGGGAGCGAGACGGCAAGCGTGACACCCGCGGAAGTTCCGGAAACAGTGCCGATCCATGAGCCGCTCCGACCTGCGCCTGTCCAGCGCGTCGATCCCGAGATGGCTCGTGCGGGGCGCTTCGATCAAGGGAAGATGTGGACCTTTGATCATCCCCCTGTCGATTATTTTGCAGAGACCTATGGCTTTACGCCGGACGAGGAGTGGTTTCGGCATGCCCGGCTCGGCACGCTGCGGATTCCTGGTTGTACGGCCTCGTTTGTATCGCCGACCGGGCTTGTATTAACGAATCATCACTGCGCCCGGGGCCATGCCGTCCGCGTTGCTATCGAGAGAGAGCCTATTCTTGACGACGGATTCTACGCCCGGTCGTTAGACGAGGAACGCCTGGTGCATGGCATGTGGGCCGATCAGCTGGCTGACATCCGGGATATTACGCCTGAAGTGGAAGCCGCTATTGCAGGCGTTACGGACGATGCCGAACGCGAGCGGATGCGGCAGAAAATAATCGAAGAGGTACGGGAGGGTATCGAAACGGAAGCGGGACCGGGGCATCATGTGGAGATTGTTTCCATCTACAACGGGGCATTGCTGTCCGCATATGTTTTTCGCCGTTATACCGATCTCCGGCTTGTACTCATTCCCGAGTTAAAGATCGGGTTTTTCGGGGGCGATCCCGATAATTTTACCTATCCTCGTTATACGCTGGACATCGCTCTGTTTCGTGTATACGAAAACGATGAACCACTTGAAGTCAGCCATTATTTCTCCATGAATAGTAAGGGGGTAAAGGAAGGAGACCCCGTGTTTGTGATTGGTAATCCAGGCTCCACGTTCCGACTGTCTACTGTCGCAGAGTTGACGTTCCGACGCGATGTGCAGGAACCCGCTCTGCTGGATCTGATCGAGACTCGTCTTGCGGCATTGGAGGCATTGCCGGACGAGACGCCTGCGGAAGAGCAGGATGCGCTCGCCAATCGGATTTTCTCGTTACAGAATGCCAGGAAGTTGTACACGGGTGGGGTGAAGGCGTTGAATGACCCCGTGGTGACAGCCCGGCGCATGGACGCCGAGGAGCAGTTCATGACAGCGATCGGTCAGACGCCCGCACTTAGTGAACAGTACGGCGATCTCATTGGGCGGATGCGCGAAGTGCAGGAGGAGAAGCGTGCATACGGAGATGCGTTCAGGGCATTTCTTGCATTGAATCCGGCTTCCTCCCTCGGCGCCGCGGCGCTTCGTCGTGCCCTTGTCGTGCATGAATACGCCGGATTGGCGGACGTACCGCAGGACATCCCGGACGACGCGTATGCGCAACTGGCCCTGATCGAGGATCAACCGGCGGCGTTGCAGGTTGCGTATCTTGCCGCGCGGTTCCGGACGTGGTCGGATCGTTTCGGTCAGGATAGTACTTTTGTCGTCGATGTACTCGGCGAGCGTTCCCCCGAAGAGGCGGCGCAGCATGTGGTCGAGCATTCGATGCTGACGGAAGGAGTTGGTGCCATGGAAGCGTTGCAAGCCGGTTCCGTCACGGAAACCGATCCCGCCATGCAGGTCGTCGATGCCATTGCCGGAAAGCTGATGGCGTATCGTAGTGCGATGGCGGCGCTTGCCGTCGAGGAACAGG
This sequence comes from Rhodothermales bacterium, assembly GCA_028283985.1. Lineage (GTDB taxonomy): Bacteria > Bacteroidota > Rhodothermia > Rhodothermales > VXPQ01 > VXPQ01. The sequence continues at coordinate 7,109 of JANQSQ010000422.1, forward strand.
CTCTTGCGCAGCAGATCGGACGCGCCCGGTATGCGGTGTACGGTGTGGAGACGCCTCCCGACGCCACATTTTCCCTGCGCATAGCCGACGGGGTCGTACAGGGGTATCCATATAACGGTACGGTGGCGCCTCCCTACACGACGTATTACGGGTTGTATGACCACTACTATTCGTACGGTCCGGATACGCCGTGGGACATACCCGCGCGCTGGTTGACCCCGCCGGGAAACTTCGAAATGCGTACGCCTCTGAATTTCGTTTCCACCAACGATACGATCGGCGGTAACTCGGGATCTCCTGTAATCGATCCGGACCTGCGCCTTGCAGGCCTTCTGTTCGATGGCAATATCGAGAGCCTCTCCGGAGATTTTATCTATTTGCCGGACCGGGCGCGAAGCATTTCGGTCGATGCACGCGGTATTCTTGAGGCGCTCGACGATATGTACGATGCGGATCGCCTTGTTCTGGAGACGACATCGGGGCGTTTCGCCGGATCCGAAGAAGAGGCCGACGCCATCCTGTCCGAATAGTTAGGGATAGGGATACTCTGATGAAAACCACTTCGCTCAGCGCATCCTTCGCAGCCTCTGAACTTCGCGGACTTAATCAGAGCATCCTTAAGCCTTTTTCGCCATGTTCATGAATGTTTGCAGGAAGCGGTCGGGAGCGGCAATACTGTTCCTTCTGGTGTGGGCGGGATGCACCGGAAGCAGCCAGATTGTTTCCGTTGTGGAACGTCCCGGTACGACGGAGCCCGTTGCGATAACCACTGCTTTACCCCCAGGC
>JANQSQ010000121.1 GCA_028283985.1 Rhodothermales bacterium
CCGTGCCGTCGCTGCGCCGGCTCGCCGAGCCGGGCTACGGCCCGGTCGCCGTGGTGACGGCCCCCGACAAACCCCGGGGGCGAGGCCGCCGCATACACCCGACCCCTGTGAAGGAGGAAGCGCAACGGCTGGGTATCGGGACGATTCTGCAACCGGCGTCCCTCCACGCCCCGGTCTTTGCGGAAGCGGTGCGCCGATTGGCGCCGGACTTGATTGTGGTGGTGGCTTTTCGCATTCTTCCTCTTGACGTGTTCAGGATCGCCCGAAAGGGGGCCTTCAACTTGCATGGCTCGTTACTCCCCAAATACCGGGGCGCTGCGCCGATCCACCGCGCTGTCATGGCAGGCGAGACGCAGACGGGCGTGAGCACGTTTTTTCTGAGGGAAACTGTGGATACAGGGAACGTCATCCTGCAAAAAACCATGCCGATCGGCCCGGACGAGACCACCGGAGAAGTGCATGACCGGATGATGGCGATCGGCGCCGAGGCGGTCGTGGAGACGGTGCGATGTATCGATCGCGGGGAGGTCGAGGTACATCCCCAGAACGACGAAGAGGCGACCCCGGCCCCGCGGATTCGCAAGGAAGACGCTCGCATTGTATGGGATCGACCCGCGTATCAGGTTCACAACGGTATACGCGGACTGTCGCCGCACCCCGGCGCCTGGACATATGATGGCGAAAGCATTGTCAAGATATACCGGACGCATGTAGCGGGTCCGGGCCGGGCGGGGGGAGTGCAGGGCATGCCGGGTCAGGTGACGGATGTGTCGGATCGCCTGATAGTCGCTTGCGGCGAAGGGACTGTAGAGTTGCTGGAACTGCAACAGGAAGGCCGCCGCCGGCTCCCGGCGATGGATTTTCTGCGAGGACATGCGCTACCTGTGGGTCATCTGTTCAAATAGCGCGGTGAGGACCCGGTATGTCGTCAGAATCGATTCGTGATCGCGCCGGCGCGGTTTCTCGCCTGACTTCTCTGACGAAGGCGCCGCAAGGAATCCCCGAGCGCTCGTTCGAAGCTCCGTCAAGCCTCATGGAACGTGCGCGTACCGCCCTTGAGGAGCATTTCGAGGAGGTGGAAGGAGCCCGTTCCGGGACCGGTTTTGCACATGGGGGCATAGGCTTGCTCGCCGAGCATACGCATTACTTCGACGGGTTCGCCCTGTTTTTTTCCATCCCGTCCGGTACGGCGGTAGCGATGCGCGCCTCGGCGGGCGAAGCGTCCCGTCTCGCATTTGGGCGCGACGACAGGATATGGACATGCGGTCCGGATCATCCGCTTCCCGATACGGCGCCTCCGCCCGTTCGTATTGTTTTCGAAACGCTCCGCCGCCTGGCGCCCGAAGGTGCGCGAGCCGATATAACTGTGGCGAACGCGGTACCCTTTTCATGTGCGGACGCCTACGTGGCCGCCCTCGGCATGGCTGCGGCGCGTGCATGCGGGGAAATCTTTTTACCTGTCCGGGAGGACCGTAGAATATGCGAACAAGTCCATGAAGCGGTTGAGGCGGGCCTGGGCCGCTCTTTCAGCCCCGCATTTCTCGTGGCCGCCGAGCAAGGCCGGCCCGAACAGTATTGCTTCGTGGACGCCGCTACCCTCGAATGTATGTTGCTCGAAGCCCCTCCGGAGGATGCGCTTGCGTTCGGGCTGGTAGAGACAGGAGATCGTACCTTCTTCGAAACCGGGGCTGTTGCAAGGAAAAGAAAAATGGCGTCCGAGGCGGTGATCATTCTGCGCAGGAAGGGATTCGATACGGTGGCGTCGCTACGGGATCTGGAGCACCGCGATTTACCGGCGGCGACTGACGCGGTCCCCCTCCGACTGCGGCCTGCTCT
>JANQSQ010000440.1 GCA_028283985.1 Rhodothermales bacterium
CCCTTTTCATTATAATTATACACAATAATTATACACAGATCATTGTGTACGTTTCGTTGTGGTTTTAGATTAATCAGTGTTCTTTTCATGTTTTTTTAATGCCGCCTCATAGTGGAGAATCACGCTTCGCACAACCTGCACGCCGTGCCGGAAGCGAAGGACTACGCAGCCTTTTGGCGACTGTTGTATGTAATTCGCTCTGAATCGGAGCATCTGCTGAAGATACGGTATGATCAGGCGGGAAGAAATGTACAAAATACAGGCGCCCGACCGGATCGATCGCGAGCGTATTCGTCGTAATGCCGCTGCAGATTCACCGGACGAGCATCATCATGTTCGTCATGACTTTACCCTGCGCCTGCAACCTGTAGACGTACGCGCCGCTGGGCAGATGGCCTGCATGGAAGCGCGCCATGTGATGGCCTGCGGGTTTCGGTTCGTCGACAAGCACCGCCACTTCGTGGCCGAGCAGGTCGTACACTGCAAGACGTACGTTGCCCGCCTGCGGCAACGCATACCGTATGGCGGTCTCCGGATTGAATGGATTCGGATAATTGCCAAGGAGCGCCAGCTCGGCAGGTAACTCCTCGCTTTCCGTATCTACCCTGGCAGGCAGCGTCACGGTTATTTCTGCGGGGAATCCCCCGCCATGCTCGTTCACTGCGCGCATGCGGAAGACATATTCCTGTCCGTTCGTTAGCCCGGTGACCGTGTAGCTGCGGGCGTTGGCTTCATCGGGGCCGCTTTCCGGGATGTCCATATAGGCGCTGAAGTCTCCACCGCTTTCTTTCAGCCGATACTGGTAGCCGGTGATGTCCGCTCCGCCGTCATTGCCCGGCGCATCCCAACTCAAAGTCACTTCTGCATTGCCTGTCGCGGCTTGCAGGTTCCTTGGGACATCGGAAATCGTACTCGGTGGCGGCTGCGCCAGGGGCGTACCTGTTACTTCTACCGAGGCCGGACCATCCGCCGCATTATCTCCTGTCGCAATCACGCGCACCGTATATTCGACGCCGGCGGTCAGGTCCGTAATCGTGTAGCCGGTCGTATTTCCGCTCGTGACCTCATGCTGGCGGTCCGTTGTGTTGTAGTTCTGCGCACCCGACTTCCATTGCACCTTATAGCCGTTTGCTCCCGACATTGCATTCCAGGATAC
>JANQSQ010000445.1 GCA_028283985.1 Rhodothermales bacterium
GAAATGCAGTGTGCTTCGTCCACGGCAAGCATGGAAATGTTCATGCGCGAAGCCCGCGCAGCGAACGCCTCCGAAGAAAGCCGTTCGGGAGCCAGATACAGAAGACGATACTGCCCGTGCTCCGCAGCGAGCCATCGCTGTTCTATCTCGCGCCGGGGCAATGCGCTGTTGATATATGTGGCCTTGACGCCATGAGCCTGCAGCCCCGCCACTTGATCCTGCATGAGGGCGATCAACGGAGAAATCACGAGGGTGAGGCCTTCGTGCAAAAGAGCGGGGACCTGATAGCAGATGGATTTCCCCCCGCCGGTGGGAAGAATGGCGAGCACATCCCGGCCTTCGACAATGGGTCGAATGATGTCCCACTGACCGGGACGAAAGTCATCGTATCCCCAGTGCTCGCGGAGAACGCGACGGGCGTCTTCATATGATGGATGCCTCCCTGCCATATCGTTCGAACGATACTGCGTGCAACTCGTTGGATACTTGCGAACGCCTGCCCTCTCCGCCGGATTCGCAGCGAAGATACGACCTTACGAAAGAAAGCCCAATCGGTATGGCGGACGTACGCCCCCGCGTGTCCATTATCGTGGTTACCTGGAATGCATTGCCGCTCCTCAAGCAATGCTTCCCTTCCGTCGTGGCGACCGACTACGAAAATCTGGAGATTATTCTGGCCGACAATGCTTCGGACGACGGCTCGACCGAATGGATTCGCAGGCATTTCCCCGACATCCGGGTGCTGCGCTATACGGAAAACACCATGTTTTGCCGCGGCAATAACGAAGCGATCCCGCATGCTACGGGAAAATATGTATTGCTGCTGAATAACGACGTGGCCGTGCCGCCCGGTTGGCTCGATCCGCTCGTGGATGAATTGGAAACATGTGAAGACATCGCTGCCGTACAGCCCAAGGTATTGCAATACGAGGACCGATCCATGTTCGAATACGCCGGGGCCTCGGGAGGATTTATGGATCGGCTGGGATATCCCTTCGCCCGCGGGCGCATTTTCTTCCGGTTGGAAAAGGATTGCGGGCAATACGACGAACCTTGCGATATATTCTGGGGTACGGGTGCGGCGCTGCTGCTCCGCCGATCCGCCCTTGATAAGGTGGGATTGCTGGACGAGCGCTTCGAAATGCACATGGAGGAAATCGACTTATGCTGGCGGCTCCAGCGAGCCGGGTACCGAATCCGCGTACAACCCGCCAGCGAAGTGTACCACATCGGCGGAGGATCCCTACGCCGGGGAAACCCCCGGAAGGTCTATCTGACATTCCGGAATAACCTGCTGATGCTGTACAAAAACCTGCCGGAGCCCGAATGGAAACGGGTTTTTGCGGCGCGATGCGCCCTGGACGCGGCGGCGGCCGCACGCGCACTGGCGTCAGGGCGCCCCACCGAATATACCGCTATCATGCGGGCATACACCGATGCGCACCGAATGAAGGATTCCTGGAATTGTGGCACTATCCGACCGGAAACGCTTTCGGAAACCGTGCTACCCTCCTACAGAAACAGTATCGTCATCGATTATTTCGTGCGGGGACGGCGGCGCTTCGACGTACTGCCGAAGAAGGCCTTCGTGTAATCTTTGTATGGAGTCCGGGATGGATGGATGGATGGATAGGCCCATCCCCCGTCGTGCCTCCCTCTCCTTCTCTATCAGTCTGTGATCGGAATGACAGGCTGAGTACGCCTGTGGTACAGTACTACGAAGGCAATGGCAACCAACACCACGAGCATCCCAACCATAGCGATGGTACTCGGCACTTCGTCGAATATCACGTACGCAAGCAGAGAGGCGCCCACCGGCTCGATGAGCCCCAGCAAGCCGATCAGGGCTGCCGAAAAATAGCGGACGGCGTAATTAAAGGATCCATGCCCCATGATCTGCGGCCCCAGCGCGAGACCCGCACACAGCAAATAAAATAGTGGAGGGAAACCCCACAAGGGGGCATCAAGAAGGAGGGCAATGAGCAGGGTTGTAGCAGCGGCCACGGTATACAATGGAAACACGTAAGCCAGCCAGGAACGCTTCTGGCGCACGACCCGGCCCACAAGAAGGTACACACTGAAAAAGAACGAACCGAGTAAGGCCAAACCATTGCCGAAAAGCGTTCCTGCGCCGCCCCCTTCAAGCATGTCCCCCACACCGATTGTCGCTGCTCCCGCCACAGCCAGCAGAATGGCTCCATTGATCGGTTTCGAGAGCCGCTCTTTCAGAAATACGTAGCCGAGCACCGCCAAAAAAACAGGACTGGTAGTGACAAGAACCGATGCCGCCGCCACCGTCGTGTGATAGAGTGACTCGATCCATAGCACAAAATGCATCCCAAGCAACACGCCGGCCGACAGAATCAGATACCATTCGCGCCGTTCGAACGTTTTGATCTCAGCACGTGCACGCACCCACGCAAACGGCGCCAGTGCTACGGTCGCCATCAGCGTGCGCCAGACAGCAACCGTCAGACCATGCGCTTCCCCTCCCACTTCACTCCCTGCAAATCGAATGAGGATAGGACTGAACGAGAAGCTCATCATGCCGGCAGCAAGCACCCAGTACACCAAAGCCTGCCTGTGTTCCTTGTACATCGCGTAGTTCCCGATTCCCGCCCGCGTTCAGCGGATACGATTCGCTGAACGCAACAGTTCGATATCTGACCGGATAGCCCGTCGGGCCAGCCAGAAGAACGCATAGGCGCAAACAAGCAGTACCATTGTGATCATTCTATGGGTCGTGTCCGCACCTGAAGATGAGACAGATACGTCAGGGGCGCCGCCGATATACATGGCTACGGCAAACAGGGCCATCAATATCAGCGTGAAAATCTGGGCGAGGAACGCCAATGTATGCTGACGCCTCCGATTTCCGTACATAAAAATGGAAACCACGCCGAGTAAACCGGCCAGCGCGCCCACCCCAAACACCCCATGAACGTATCCGGGAAATACCCCGAAGACAACGTCGGCCCCGAAGAAAAGAACCGCACCGAGGGCCAGTGAACTCAGGAGCAAATACACCGACTGTTTGCGCTGAATCATAACTTCAACTTCATTAACAGGAAAAGCCTCACCGGGCCCGGCGAGGCTTTTCAGCATATTCAGGAACTTCCATGCATACGGCAGGCACGTACCGCCTATAGGATACGCTGATCAAAACCTCTTCGATCAGAGTACCCTATAATATTTCGGGCTTGCTGGAGTAGTTGATACGCAACGTACCGGCCTCGCGCAATTCCTGCTGCACATCTATTACAATTCCCATTTCCGACGACTGATCCACGCGAAGAGACACGATGAGTTTCGGTTGCTCAAGCAACTTTCGGTACATGACATTACGAACCGAAGGCAATTCCTCGATAAGCGCATCGTCAACCTGAATGGAGGTATCTCCTATCTGGTTGTTGGCCAACTTGAGCGGACCGATATACAGATACGAAATAAGGCGCTTCTGGTCGATCTTGGTAAGCGCCTCGGCGCGCGGCAATGTGGTGCGCACCTGTATCTCCGTCTCTCGCAGTACGGTCGTCACCATGAAAAAAATGATGAGCATGAAGATGATGTCCGGCATGGACGCCATCGGGATGGTCGGGTTCGACTTCGCGCTTTTTTTCTGAAAGTGTGTGGACATAAGCCCTTCGATCGCTTGGTTGCTTGTCGTACGGGGAACAGGTCGATCCCGGTTTATCCTGCATCCGGCTCTGCGATAGAGATCTTTGCCTTGATCTTCTTCTGAATCAGGTTTTCTTGCTCGTTCTCATCGATATAATCCCGGTAGGTGGCGTAATCGGGATAACCCATGGCGCGCGCTTCGGCATCCCACATTTCGAAATAGGCCATCCATATCTCGTCAATCACGTTGACATAGACATCGTACGGCGTCTGGCGATCCGTTTTCAGAGAAACAATGGCCTTATCGATCGACTCGGCGTAGTTGGGATCCTCCCCCTCGTTCAGCGTATGCTTCTTGACTTCCTCCCTGACTCTCGGGACGATCGAAGGTCTGTCCTCGATCAACACGCGCCCCTCGGCATTGACGAGAATCTTGAGCATGTTGCGCTCCCGGACCGGGGGCGGCTCCTGGTTCTCATCCAGTTTCGGGGGCAAGGTCATACCGATGCCCGTGTCCACATTGATGGTTGTCGTCACGAGGAAAAAGATGAGCAGCAGGAAGGCGATATCCGCCATGGATGCGGTGGGGATCTCCCCCCCTTCTCTTTCTTTTTTCTTTTTGAGTAATCCAGCCATGACGCCTTGCGTATTGGTGGTTATGGATGCCTGGTTTCAGAAAGCGGCCTCGGATACCGGCGGCAGCGCACAAGCGCGGTCAGTTGAACAATCCTCTGATTCCGGATACCAGCAGACTCAGGACTGCCAGCACGAACATGATAACCAGTGTCCAGATACCCGCCACAGCCCAGTCTCCGACGATAAGACCAAGAATAAGCAGGAGAATCACCGGAACGAGTATGATGGCGCCCGTAACGAGGTTGATCTTCCCGTTGACGATGCTCTGGATACCGAACAGCGCCATCCCGAGCAAACCGAGCCCAAGAATAACCGCAGCGGCCCAAATGGCGATGGGAACTAAGTTTTGCATGGTCTAAAAACGTTTGCGGTTAGACGGATTCGTCGGAATCGCCGGCATCGGCAACCTGCGGCGCCACCGGGCGGCCCGCCTGCAACAGCACCAGCGAATCGATAAGTTCGATGGAAGCATCTTCCATTTCCACTACGATCCGGTCGATCTTCGACACGGCGTAGTTATAGAAGAATTGCAGGATGATGGCTACGATAAGACCAAACGCCGTGGTCAGAAGCGCTACCTTGATACCACCCGCCACAAGACTCGGCGAAATATCGCCCGCCGACTCAATGGCGTCAAAGGCCTCGATCATACCGACAACCGTTCCAAGGAACCCGAGCATCGGAGCAAGACTGATGAAAAGCGAAAGCCAGACCAGCCCACGCTCCAGAAAACTCATCTCGATCGAGCCATAGGACACCACTGCTTTTTCAACCGCATCGATGCCTTCCTCGTGACGCAAAAGACCGGCCTGGAACACAGCGGCGACAGGACCACGCGTCTTTGCGCACATTTCTTCGGCTGCAGCAACACCACCGTCATCAAGCGAATGCTTGATGCCAATGATGAACTTGCGGGTGTTGATGTCGGCCCGGTTGAGCGTGATAATGCGTTCAAACGCAATAGCAAGTCCGATGATCAAACAGATCAACACGGGCCACATCCACTCGCCGCCCTCATTAAAGCGCTCTACAAGAACGTTGATGACGCCCCCGTCTCCGGAAGCCGTGTCCTGTAAAAGCAATATCATCAAGTTGGGAAGAGTCATGGATCGGTTCCTCCGGAAAACACGGTGTTTCGGTTACAAAGTATGAATGTATGGAAGGCGACGCACTATGTGCAATACCCCCGATATCCGGCGCCTGTGCAATGTTATAAGGAACACTTGCCGGACATCGCTATGCCGAAACACGCCGACGCCCGAATCGCCGTACCAAGCAAGTATACCTATTGCAAAGGGAAGTGTCAACGAGGGAATGCCAAACACAGGCATTCCTGCAATTTTTTTGTACGGAAGCCACTTAAGGGTACTCTGACTTAAGTCCGCAAAGCTCAGAGGCTGCGAGGGGTGGTTTTGATCAGAGTATCCTTAAACAAGGAACCCCTGCTACCGCAAGGGCGCTCCCTCGACCCGACCCCACAATTCCATTGCTTCCTGCAATACATGATCGACATCGCTTATCGTTTCGTACCACATACCCCGGTCGTACGTGCGTTGTCCAATACGCCCCTTGATACGAGTCATCAGTAATTCCCGATCACGCTCTGCCTCCGATCGGCTGAACCACCGCCCTTCCCCGTCGGTGCGGGAAAGCTCCGGGCTGCCGTCTGGCGCAACATGTATGCCCCGGGTATCGAGAAAAGCCAGAAAAGCGTCGAATTCGTCCGGAGCGAAGGCAAAATTCTTGGCAAAATCATCTCGACGCGCCCCCCATTCTTCCTGAAAGGAAACCCCGTTCCGGTCGAGCCATGCCCGGGCAAAGGCATTATCCTGCAACTGTCCGACGACCGTCCGGGCAAAAGCCGACAGGGAATCCGGATATACGATCACGTCCGGCAGAATCCCTCCGCCCCCGAAAACGGTTCGCCCGCCGGTCGTTGTATACTTGAGAGAATCGGGCATCGTATCCTGAATCTCCGACATGGTCAGCGTTTTCTCGAGCCGGTAGCGATCCAGTTTCGATGCGTAATAGTCGTCGCTTTGTCCAGTAGTGTACGGTGTCTGGATAAGACGTCCCGAGGGAGTGTAAAAGCGCGAGATCGTAATGCGCAGCACGCTGCCGTCAGGCAGGGGAAACTGCTTCTGAACAAGGCCCTTGCCGAATGTGCGCCGCCCGACAACGAGCGCCCGGTCGTGATCCTGGACCGCACCAGCCACAATTTCGCTGGCTGAGGCGGAGTTTTCGTTGACAAGAATCATGAGCGGCCCCTGCTCGAAGCCATCTCCGGCGCGCGCATAGTTTTGCTGATTGTACTCGCCGTGGCGGCTACGAGCCTCGACGATCATTTGTCCGTCCATCAGGAATTCGTCGGCGATTTTCACAGCCATTTCCATGAATCCCCCGGCATTGTCTCGCAAATCGAGCACGAGACGCCGCATACCTTGCTGGCGCAGCATGTCCATACCTTCCATGAACTCGGAATAGGTGGTTCGCGCAAACCGGTTCAGGCGAATGTATCCTGTCTCGTCATCCAGCATGTAGTGCGCGTCCATGGTCCAGAAAGGAATCTTGTCGCGCGTAATCACAAAATCGAGCGGTTCCTCGTAGCCGGGGCGCCGTACCGTGACTTTTACCCTGGTGCCCCGGGGGCCTTTCAGAGTACGCTCGACATCTCCCGAGGAAAAGCCGATGGCTGACGAATCGTCCACGGCGATAATCCGGTCCCCTGAGAGCATGCCCACTTCCTCGCTGGGACCGCCGGGCAGCGGGTTGAGCACCGCCACCGTGTCCATGCCATTCGGTCCGGCAATAATCTCGAACGCGATGCCGATCCCATCGAACGAGGCGTCAAAATCCTCCCGCACCTTCTTCATCGCTTCCGCATCGATATATATCGAATGGGGATCGAGTTCGTCAAGCATGCCGTTGATGGCGCTCTCCGTCAACTGCGAAGAAGAAACCTCCTGCACGTAACGCTCATTGATCATGAGGTACGCGTCTTCGAGTTTCCTGAGCGATTCAGCCGTATTATCCCGGGAGATAACGGAATCCAGCTCGAAACCAAGCACTATGCCCACGGCCAAAACGACTGAGCCGAAGGTCAATACCTTCCGATACTGCTTCATGGTCGATCCCTTCGTTCCGGTGGAAAAAATCCCCCGTACGGAAAAGTGTTAACAGGCCCTAAAGAAAGGCGGCTTTTGTGATACAGGAAGCAGTTTCGCAGGATCCCATACCCGGTTCGTTCGTGAACGTTTTATGACCACCAACAAAGAGATTGCCCGCCTGCTGAAGGAAACCGCCGCGCTCATCGAGATTACCGGCGGCAACGTATTCCGGGCCCGCGCTTTTGCAAGCGCGAGCCGGGCAATCGGGCGGCTGGAAGAGGAGGCAGCCACGCTCGTCGCCAGTGACTCCCTTGAGGAATTGCCCGGCATCGGGTCCGGCCTGGCGGCGCAAATAGGTGAGATTATCGAACACGGCTCCTTCGAACTGTATGAGGAGCTGCTCAGCGCCATCCCGCCCGGGCTTCCCGGCATCCTGCGGATCAAGGGGCTTGGGGCCAAAAAAGTGAGGCGACTCTGGCAGGAACTGGACATTACCTCCGTAGAGGAACTGGAACAAGCCGCCACCAGCGGGCGCCTTGCCGATCTGAGTGGATTCGGCCCGAAAATGCAGACAACGATTCTCGAAAATATTCGCCTCCTTAAACAATACGAGGGGCGGCGGCGATACGATCAGGCCCTAACGGAAGCCTTGCATTGCCTCGAAGCCATCCGGGGTATAGACGAAATCCGCGAAGCCCATCTGGCGGGGGCGCTCCGCCGAAGCCTCGACACCGTGGACCGTATAGTCATTGTAGCCGTGGCTTCCGTCCCTGAAGAAGCCTGCCGCGCACTGGCCGGCTGGTGGACTGCTTTAGAGCAGGATGCGGGCGAAGAACACATCCTCCTGACTACACTTCCCGACGGATTCCCCCTGCGCATTCATGTAACGACTCCGGAACAGTATGGAACGACCTTGTGGAAAGCAACCGGATCGCGGGCGCACGTAGCCGCCGTACGGAACCGGTATGCCCTTCCGGATCAAGCCTCCTCCGAACACGCATTGTTCGAAGCCGCCGGGATTCCATTCATAGATCCGGCTATCCGGGAAAATACGGGGGAGATCGAGGCTGCTGCACAAAACGGACTACCGGACCTGATCGAGTACGAAGATATTCGGGGCACGCTGCATAACCACTCTACCTGGAGCGACGGAATGCACACCCTGCGGCAGATGATCGACGCAGCATACGCCAGAGGATATTCGTACTACGGGGTATGCGATCACAGCCAATCCCTGGTGATTGCAAACGGGCTCAGCATCGAGCGGGTGCACGAGCAACAGAAAGAAATTCGCGAACTGAATCAGGCGTACGGAAATGACTTCCGGATATTCAGCGGTACTGAATGCGACATACTTGCAGACGGATCGCTCGATTATCCTGATGACGTGCTGGCTTCGTTCGATCTGGTCGTGGCAGCTATTCATACCCGCTTCGAAATGTCCGAAAAGGAAGCGACCGAACGACTGATCCGGGCCATCGAAAACCCGTACACGACGATTCTTGCGCATCCGACCGGCCGTTTGTTGCTGAGGCGGGAAGGGTATCCCATCCGTCACGAAAAAGTCATTGACGCTTGCGCAGCGAACGGGGTGGCTCTTGAACTGAATGCCAATCCATACCGGCTTGATCTCGACTGGCGTTGGATACGGCATGCAACGGAACGCGGCGTTATTATCTCCATTAATCCCGATGCGCATGCCAT
>JANQSQ010000450.1 GCA_028283985.1 Rhodothermales bacterium
TGGTCGGCGTCGCGTTCTGGGCCGGTGTCGGCTTTCAGAACGGCGTGATATTTCCGGAATATTTCGCGGAGTTTGCAGGCGGCATTTTTCAGAACGGTATGACGGCAGGGGGGCTTGTGGCCATCCTCATGACCCTGTTCATGGAGTTGACGGAACGCCGGCCCAGCCGGATGGAGGCGGCATTCGACATATCCGCTTTACCGGAAGTGCGGAAGTTTCTTGTGACGTTCACGTCCCGCAGCGGCTGGGACAGGGCGATGGGAGAGCGTCTTGAAGCCGCTGCGGAAGAAACGTTGCTTACGCTTTTCGACCGGGACGAGGGGAAGGAAAAAGACGGGCAGCGGCGGCTTCTTCTGGCTGCGCGCAAGGAGAGCGACGAGGCGATTCTGGAGTTTGTCGCATCGTCCGGGGAAGAAAATCTTCAGGATCAGATGGCGCTGCTTGGCGAGCAAACCGCCGGAGCGCCGGTCGAGAGGGAGATTTCGCTGCGGTTGCTAAGGCATGTCGCATCCTCGGTACGCCACCAGATATATCATGACACTGATATCGTGACGGTTCATGTAAAAACCCCGTGATCCGTGCGGGGCGGCATGCGCTGGGCATTCCGCCGGAAACGCACTATGAAGTGGAGGGACGCCCCATCTACACGACGCCTGAGGGATTGGGAGAGCCGGTGCTGGAATTGCTGGCGTAGGTGAAAGCGGCCCGGCTGAGCTGCCTGCCGGGCCGCTACCCCTATCCAGCACTCACTCGTCGCCGTCGTCCATATCAGGGATGACGACAAATTCCGGATACGCCTCGATACCCAATTCCGCCACATCCTGACCAAGCCCCTCGACAGACAAGGAGATACGGACCCCGATCGTTTTATCGATGGCTATCCACGTGAGCCAGGAAGCTCCGAACGCGAAAACGGCGACGGCGAGGATACCGACAAGTTGCACGCCCAGATTGCCGCCGGCTGCAATGCAGACCGCAAGCGTTCCCCATATGCCCGAAAACAAGTGTGCAGGCACCGCGCCGACCACATCGTCTATTTTCAGGCGTTCCATAACCTTCAGCCCGATAACGCACAAGGCGCCGCCTATTGCGCCGATGACCACGGCCCATTGATGCGCGACGATGTCGGGACCGGCCGTGATCGCCACCAGACCCGCGATGGCTCCGTTCAGACTGGCAAGCAGGTCGACCCGCCCGAAAAGAGGGCGCGACAGAAAAATGGCGGCTATGAAGCCTGCGGCTCCGGCAAGGTTGGTGTTAGCAAGAATATTGCTGATTGCTACGGCATCGACCGCACCGCTCAGGGCCAGTTGCGATCCCCCGTTGAAACCGAACCAGCCGAGCCACAAAATGAACACGCCCAGCGTCACAGCGGGCACATTGGACGGAGGGGTCATTTTGACGTCCCCATTCTTTCGGAACTTACCTCTTCGGGCGCCGACGATGAGTACGCCGGCAAGCGCCGCCCAGCCACCAGTCGAGTGCACGATGGTCGATCCGGCAAAATCCTGGAAGCCCATTTCCGCAAGCCAGCCGCCGCCCCATGTCCAGGCCCCGATGATCGGGTAGATGACTGTCGTCAGCACGGCGATGAAGATGAAGAAGGACCACAATTTTACCCGCTCGGCCAGTGCGCCGGATACGATGGAAGCCGTCGTCCCCACAAACACCATCTGAAAGAACCAGTTCGACATGACCGAACTGCCATTTCCAATGACTTCGGAGGCTGCGTCGCCCTGTCCGTCAAGAAGAGCCATTTCATGTTCGGAGGTGCCGTAAAACAACTTCAAGGAGCCAAACCAATCGCCCGGTTCGACGCCCACATACATGATATTGTAACCAATCAGATAGAAAGTCAGCCCGGCGATTGAATAGAGGCCCACATTCTTCAGGCAAATCACGGAGGCGTTTTTGGTTCGTACGGAACCGGCCTCCAGCATGGTGAAGCCCGCGCACATCCACATCACCAGCGCACCCCAGACAAGGAAGGAAAAACTGTTCAGAACAAACTGGGCTTCTTCGCCGAGAGTGCTTTGCGCCTGTGCGGTGTAAACAGTGAAGAAGAAAATGGCTCCGAGGCCGCCCAGGCCGATGGCAAGCCGCCGCGCCATTTTACGAGAAATACCCAATTTATCGAGTTGCATTTCAGATTCCCCCGTTCGATTGATACTGGTTCTGCAATGTCATAGCCCATCCTTAATTAGTATAAAATCGACCGACTACGATATCGAAGGTACAAATAGGAGACGCCTGCCTGCAAGTACCGGAAAAAATATCTGTGAGCCATGTGATGGGCGGAGTGAGGCAAAAACAAAAAAACCGGCGCTCCCAGTTTTGGGAATGCCGGTTTCTGTTGTAGCGGGGGCGGGATTTGAACCCGCGACCTCCGGGTTATGAGCCCGGTGAGCTACCAGCTGCTCCACCCCGCGATGGTATTATAAAGCAGTGTAGCCCGCAGGGTACGAATTTGTTCCGGCAAAGACAAGAAAGCAGCGATTCCCGCGTTACTTGCATGGGACAGGCGGTACCCGGAGTCTGGAATGCATCCGCTTTCTACGGTGCAGCATACGAAAAACGGGAACTGGAACCCCCCGATTCGGCAAACCGTAAGGCTCGTCGCCCCGTTGTTTCTACGCACTCGGTACACGCATGCCCTTTTCCTATTTTACCTCTGCAACATTCCAATTTCTCGAGGAATTGGCGGCAAATAACGACCGGGATTGGTTTCAGGCTAACAAGCCCCGCTATGAAGGAGACGTGAAGGAGCCGGCGCTGCAGTTCATTGCGGATTTTGCCCCGCACCTGCAGGAAATCAGCCCGCATTTCCGGGCCGATCCGAGAGCCAATGGCGGTTCGCTCTTCCGTATTTACCGGGACACGCGCTTTTCGAAGGACAAGAGCCCGTACAAGACCCACACGGGCATCCACTTTCGCCACGAGTCGGCCAAAGATGCGCACACCCCCGGTTTTTACCTCCATATCGAGCCGGGAGGATCCTTTGCAGGGTGCGGCATATGGCGCCCGGCCTCACCCGCATTAACCATGATCCGCCAGGCGATTACGCACGACCCGGATGCGTGGGCGCAGGCGCGGGACGATGCAGGATTCCGCGCAGCGTTCGAGTTGTCCGGCGGTTCGCTGAAGAGGGCGCCACGGGGCATCGATGCGGATCATCCGATGATCGAAGACCTGAAGCGGAAGGATTTTATCGGGGTGACATCGCTTGGAAACGACGCAATTGCC
>JANQSQ010000461.1 GCA_028283985.1 Rhodothermales bacterium
GGACTACGTACGGCCTGATCTGAAACCTGAACTATTGGGTCAGTTGGTCAAGTTGATAGGAAGCATCCGAATGAATAGTAAAAAAACAGGTTCGGTCGATTTCCTGGGGCGCGTGTATGAATATTTTCTCCGCGAATTCGCAAGCGCGGAAGGACGGAAGGGCGGCGAGTTTTACACGCCCGATTGTATTGTAAAATTGCTGGTCGAAATGATTAGCCCCTATGAAGGCATAGTGTACGACCCCTGCTGTGGCTCAGGAGGAATGTTTGTCCAATCTATGGAATTTATTCGTGCTCATCGGCAATGCTTTCAATCGAATCAAGACATCTCCATTTTTGGCCAGGAGTCTAATTATACCACTTGGGGCCTTGCAAATATGAACTTGGCGATTCGTGGCGTCGAGGGTCAGATTGCATATGGCGACACATTACATCAACCTTTCCACAATGACCTGCAAGCAGATTTTATTCTTGCCAATCCGCCCTTTAACGTCAGTTCATGGAATGGACAGCGATTACGCAGCGACCCTCGCTGGCGCTATGGAGTTCCGCCAGCAGGCAATGCGAACTTTGCCTGGGTACAGCATATTATCCATCACATGGCACCAGACGGAACGGCCGGTATTGTGCTTGCGAATGGCTCCATGAGTTCAACTCATATTGCAGAAAGCGCCATTCGGAAAAATATTGTTGAGGCGGACCTGGTGGACTGTATGGTAGGGCTTCCGGGCCAGTTGTTTTACTCAACGCCTATTCCTGTTTGTCTGTGGATACTTTCTCGAAAAAAAACCAACGGCCGAAATCAAAGAACGGGCGAGGTCTTGTTTATTGATGCCCGTGATATGAGCGTAGCTGTGGATCGTACTCACAGAGAACTCACTGCCCAGGAAATCGAAACGATCACGAAAATATATCAGGCGTGGCAGGGGGATCCTTCCATATCCGAATACTGTGATGTATCCGGATTTTGTCGCTCTGTTCATATAAGCGAAATACGAAAGTCGAGATTCGACCTGAATCCTGGACGTTATGTTGGTTCAACCACGGTGCAAAGCGCTACTGGCGGTCTTGCAAAAACGCTTAGTCGGTCGGTGACAGAGGCGAATATAGCGACTGAAAGGGTGCTTGATTATGTCGAGAACTTCCGTGTAGTTGCCGATGAGGTGCAAAACCGTCTACAGCAAGTTGCCGAAAGCATCCTGCGATCCGGTCATCTTGGCATGGTGAGCGATATTGCCTCGATCTTTCGTCACTTGGTAGACCCCCAAAGCCAGGTCGGAACTTGCTTCGATCTGTACAGCATTCCTGCCTTTGACGCCGCCCGATTGCCTGAACCGACCCCCGGCGACGCCATCCTCAGCGCGAAACAGGCGGTGCCTTCCAAAGCAATCCTGGTTTCCCGACTGAATCCCCGAAAGCCACGTATCTGGACCGTGGAAGACGCCTCGAAGAACGCCATTTGTTCCACCGAATTCGTCATTTTGCAACCCAGAGAAGATGCTTGCTTCGAATATCTGAATCTTCATTGCCATTCAAGAGCATTCCACGATTATCTTATCGCGCACGCCACAGGCTCTACGGGTAGCCGACAACGGGTTCGGGTGACAGATATTCTTGCGGCCCCTGTGATGGTTCCATCCTTTGAAGACATGAAACGTCTTGAATTTGTATTAAAACCTATCCGTGTGTGGCTGCAAAACATGCCTGCTCAGATGAAAGCATTGTCGAATTTAATGACCCATGCATCGGATTTCACGGTTTCGGAAATCCATGCAGGTTCAGCGATTACCCAGTCCAATTCCTGAAATGGATCATAAAAACCCTGAACAGCCAGATCCGGCCATTGTCGGAACAAGCGAAGAAACACGCCTCGCGGTTGCAAAACAGTTTATCGAGTCTGTGGTTTTCGGGCAGTATCGACAGCTTGTCGCCTGGGAAAGCGTCACAGGGCAAAGTTCCCAGATCGATTCCGGATATCTTGCACAACAGCTTATCTCGTTGCTAACGGGAATCCCGGGCACCGGGAGCAGAGGCAAGGGAGATGATCTGAGCGATGGTTCGGAAGTGAAGGCCGCCAGCAGTTTGAGCGGCATGGACAGGCCAAGATGGAATAACCAATTGTCGAATTCAGGTAAGATCGCCGACTATCTGGCTTGCCCAGCGATCTACTTTGTGCTGTTCGACACCGTGAATCGTAAGGAATCTTTTCCGTTTCGCATCCGTGTCTGGAAGGTTTTACCCGCTAAAGATGAAGCCTTTCAGCAAGTTGTCAGAAAGTGGGCGGCCGAACGAACATCCGGCAATTTCCAGCTTCACCCTCCTTGTTGGCGTGACGATAACATTGTTACGAATAATGCCGGGCATCTCGAAATGCCGCCGTTTTTCGAAGCGCGCCAGGTTGAAGTCGGTGAAATTGATCACATGGAGATAAAACATTATTCGAGTGAACCGGGCTTGTGCGCCCATGCCCGGAGACCGTAATAACACAAGAGGGGCATGTCCCCATTGAACCGTAATCCCGTAGTCATGCAGACATATCTCCGTGCGAAGGAGCAAAGGACGAATCGGCTTGCCGGGCTTCGTACTCCCTGAAGCAGTTGACGATGACTTCATTCATCTTGGGGAAATCGTTTTGGGCGAAGCTTGCCACCCAATCCTCTACCTCTTTACGGATAGACGAGCCTTGATAATCGTCCCACCTATCAAGACCATTCTCGTCCAAGATATTTTTCTTGACGTGCAGTGCCATTCTTTTCTCCTCAAGGGCCCGGCCAGCTTGATTAAACACCGTTTGACCGGCATTATTCACGTTATCGACAATTTTCTGTCTTACGAACTCGTCTGTGCCTAAAGCAAGCCAAAGGTACACATCTGCAGAATTCTCTTTACAAATTAACTCAAAGCATAACAGCCTATTGGACGGAAACCAATCCTCTCCGGTCTTGAAATCGGTATACCTGTCCCAATCATTAGACCAAAAACGGAAGTATAAATTATACTGATATTTAAATGACTTCTGTTTTTGTATCGAAATGGTGTGCCGACTCAACGCATCCTCGAAAAAATTCCCCATTTCGGTCTGATAGTCCACCTTGTTCTCGTATATAATTTCAATGACCTCTCGGTTTTCCAGGTAGATTTTTCGAGCCAGTTGTCGCACGGCGTCAGAGTATGGTTGCACGATGTTCCTCCGTAGCGTTGTTTCGTATTGCTCCAGGAATGCGCGAACGTCTTTGTGCATCCCAGCGGTTTTTTCATTTTCAAGGGTATCCTTCACCAGTTCCAATATGGTGGCGTACTTCACCGGTACCCAGTGTTTTTGATCTTCTTCCCGTTCCGGAGAGATTCCTTCCAGAGACAGGAACACGCAGTGCCTGGTAAAATCCTTCGGGTAATCTTTCTCCAGCGCTTTCCTGTAGCGCCCAAGTTGATCGCTGTGTTCGTCGGTATCCACCTTGTTCTCTATGGCGCAAAGAAACTTCTCTTCACAATTTACCAGAAGAATGTCCAGACGACCTCGCTGGCCATCTACCTCGTGAGGCCATTCCTGTGTTACGCCGGTTTTCGTCCAGACTGTCTCGCCAATTTCAGGAAAGGCGGATTGTCCTATGCCAAGGTTTTTTGCTTGTTCGAGGGTTTTACACAGAAAATTTTCGAGGAAATGCGCCTTCGTTCCGTGGTTTTCTTTCGGATCCAACAGCCATGCCAGAAATCTGGAATGGAACCACTCCTTGCGTGATAGTCCCAGAAATGCGATGGCGTCAAATTTGGCCCTCCATTGCTGGTGAAGTTCTTTAAGTTTTTCAAAGTCGGAATCGTTTGCAGCAAGGCTCTCAAAATTCTGTAAGTCTTTGAGCGCCGCCGCGTCCGCCTCGACCAGCAATTCCTTTAATCGCTCCAGGTCCGCATTGTCTGTTGCAAAGCCTTCAAGCGCCGCAATCTGCTCCGCCGTTTCCATGGCATCCAATTTGCCTGTTTCTTAACGCGAATCCCTTCAGGAGCTATGCTTTTCCCGGAATTTCTGACCAGCCGTGCGGAAGCCACCGACCGCTCCACGATGCGAAACGAGGAATTCTCCCGGTCCTCTACCCTTCCGCCTCTCTCATCGCCTCCAATTCCTCAACCGTCCAGGGTTCCGCGCGGTCCGCTACGGCTTCCCGCACCTCTGCCACCGTTTCGGGCGTGATTTCTGTACCGTCGTTGCCCCATTCCGTGCGGATATAGGTGAGAAGGGCTGCCATCTCTTCGTCGTTCAGAAAACTTCCCCAGGGCGGCATCGCGCCGGTGTACACCATGCCATTCACCTCGATTTCCCCGGTCATTCCGTTCAGGATGATCCGGATGAGCACCCCCTCATCGCCCGTTACCCAATCGGTTCCGGTGAGCGGAGGAAATACGCCCGGCACGCCGCCTCCGTTCATCTGGTGGCATGACATGCAGCGCGTCAGGTAAATCTCGGCTCCGTCCTGCGGGGAAGAGATCGGATCGGGATGCCCTTTGTTTTCGGAATATTCTATTGCCGGGCCTGCGTGATCGGACGGCGCCGGGCGATCCATAAAAACGGCGCCTGAAACGACCAGTCCGATGAGGCCGGCCAGAAACAGCGTTGCAAGTTTCTTGTGCCGGGGAGAGGAGGTACTGGAGTGATGCATGCGCTGCCGGGAGCGATTTTTGTGCTCCGTTCCTATAATGCGATCGGCAAAGGGATTCATTCTTCCGAAGAACTGGTCGGGTTGTTTGGTATCCA
Source organism: Rhodothermales bacterium (assembly GCA_028283985.1). GTDB lineage: Bacteria > Bacteroidota > Rhodothermia > Rhodothermales > VXPQ01 > VXPQ01. The sequence continues at coordinate 4,747 of JANQSQ010000461.1, forward strand.
GCGGTATCTCGTGAGGCGGGAATTCGGTCCCGGATCCCAGAAACCGTCGAATTCCGCCACGTAAATGCTGCCGTCCGGTCCGGTTTCTATGGAAATGGGGGCCGTCCGCGTCAGCACGTCGAATGTCTTGATGTTCAGCAGGCGCCTGGCGGGAATCTCAAGGGCCAGGGGAGTGTTTTTCACACTCTGTTCCACGTCGCTCCTGAAGATGCTATCGCTGACATGCCCCCACTTGATCCACCGTCTCGACCAGTCGTAGACAAAGAGTCCGTTTTGCACGAGGTCGGGGAAGGCGCCTTCGCCCTCATGCCGGTAGATGGGGCCGACCGTAGCCGATCGCCCGCCCGATTCGTAGGTGTATTCCCAGATGGGGGGTACGAAATTCGGAATATGCTCGGGCGTGATTTCGTTGTAGAACAGCCTGCCCATATTGCGGGGCCATCCGAAATTTTCGCCGCCTTTTTCCGAAATGTTATACTCGTCATAATCGTACCCTGCATCGGGGCCCACGACGCCGATATACAGGGCGCCCGTTTCGTGATCGACCTTGAATCGATACGGATTACGCAGGCCGTACGCGTAGATTTCCCACCGTACGCCGGGTTCGCCGAAGAAGGGATTGTCCTTCGGAATGGAACCGTCCTTGTGAATCCGCAGGATTTTTCCGCGCAGGTCCTGGAGATTTTGCGCACTGCGTTCCGAGTCCACCAGGCGGGTCCAGTGTATCCGGGACAAATCGTGCCGGGCCATGAAGTCATCGATGCGTTCCTGGGATATTTCCCATTGAGGGCGTACTTCGGACATGCCCGTATCCCCTGTAGACAGGTACAGGGCCCCATCCGGCCCCCACTCGATGTCACCGCCCTGGTGGCAGCACTGGGGCTCCGTGGGTACGCGCAGCAGCACCTCTTCGCTGGCCATGTCCAATGCGCCGTCCTGGTACGTAAACCGCGAGAGCGTGTTGATGAATGTCTTCTGCTCGGTGTAGTACAGATAGATATACGGATCGCCTTCGTAGAATGCAGGATCGACCTCTATGCCCAACAGGCCATGTTCCACATTGGTCGGATCGGTGGTGTCGAGGTGTGCAATCTGCCGGGTTTCGCCCGTTTCGGCGTCGTAGCGGTGTATCCTGCCGCGCAATTCGACGATCCATACATGGCCCTGCTCGTCCACCGCAATATCGTCGGGCCATATGTCTTCGGCGAGCACTTCGTAGGCCCGCTTTCCATCTCCCATGTTGGCGGGAAGACGCCCGGCGGCAATCCGCATGCCCTGTAGCAGGTGCTGCATGAACGCGGGCGTGGTCCAGACATCCTCGAAATGTCCGAGCGTGGTGTAGAAGACGCGTCCGCCGTCGTATTCCTGGAGCCATGCGATCGGGTAGTCGTTGGCGAGGATGCTGGCCGGTCCTTCTTCAATCCCTACGCTCCGCATGTCGAGGGAGGCCAGCACGTGGACGTTCCAGCGCGGGTTTTCGTCGAGTACGTATATCTCGTCGCGTATCCGGAAACCGTCCCCGAAGTGGGCCACGGCGGGATTCTCCGGATCTTCTATTTTGATGCGGACGGATTGTGTCCAGGGATGGTTTTTGAAAAGTCCGCCGCCGACCATATCCCGGTACCAGTCCCACCCGTACAGCGCATCCAGCGCGGCATGCGCGCCGGCGATGCCTTTGCCTGAAGCGAGAAAGGTACGGATCGCCTCACGCTGATCTTCCGTCATGCCGTCGGGGACCGCCGTGTCCTCCGGGTTCAGGCGGGTGGCGGGCACGGGAAGGATGCCGTCGCCGAGGCCGGATCGCCAGCGGGCGTCGAATGCGTCGGCTGTCAGTTCGCCGGAAACGTAAATGTGCCCGTATGCCGATTGCGTATCGAAACTGAATTCCAGCATCGGCGGGTCGTACGTGAGATCCTCCAGCGGTATGGGAGGGGCGCCGGGAGCTGTCAGGATTGTGCCGGAAGGGCTGTCGCTGTCGAGGTTTTCAAAGGAGAACGAGGCTTCCGCAGCGCCTTCAAGGGTCTGGAAGGTGAATCCGTAGATTGCCGGTTCGGCTGCTTCTTCGCTTTCCTCGGTTTCTGCCTGGACTCGTAATGTCGAATTCGCGAACAGGAGCAGATCGTATCCGGCGAGATTTTCGTCGTTGAGAAGGGTAAGATCTTCTGTGATATCGAAATCGAATTCGGTGGTCGCGGCGATCGCAGGCAACAATTCCTTGACGGTTTCGATGGAGCTGTGCCGGAATCCGTGCGTTGTCGTTACGGCAAGCACCCGAATGGGGGCGCGATCTTCGGATACGGCAAGATGTTGCGCCACCGTTGCAGGGTCGAGCTGCTCATTGATAGGCGGTGGAGCATCCGTATCCTGAGCACTTGCAGGAAACGCAGGGGAAGCGCCGAGAAAACAAACGAAGAACAGGAATATGCCAGGCCGGCGTGTCTTCATGGCGTATACCGTTTCTGTACAGTGGGGAAATAGGGGATGAATTTGCGCAGCGCAGGAAAAATGTCCGGCAACGGGGTCAATTACCTGTGATTCCGGCGAAACCGGCATGTTGCAGGGCGGTCATAAGGCCGCCCTCCATGCGAACGGGTTCGATACTGCCGTTACCGTTGGCGTCCACCCCTTGTATGCTTTTTTCAAGGCGGCCAACCATGTCCGCAGCATGGCTCCGCGCCATTTCCACATCGTCGCCATAGTCCGTTTTCAGGATATTCAGCGCCTGGGCGAATGCTTCGTGGAGCCAGCCCGTGTCCGCAGTGGACATCCAGAACTCGATGGGAGCATCCCATTCGTAGGTGAGATCTACTCGAGGTTGCCGTTCTCCCTTTGTGACGCCGTCGTCGATTTTCATCCACCCGATCACATTGTTCAGGGAATGCACGACATGGGGGCCGTGCGTAACGATGGCCGGATCTGCCGAGCCGCTCCGCATGTCGTTTTCGATGATGCGGCGGATGTGTCGCCCTCTGCCTACAATGCCAAGAAGCAAGGGGTCGTCGATAGCCGGCGTTTCCGATTCGTATCGTGTGGCGAATGCTCTGTCGTAGTCGGCGAAGGCGACTTGCCAGCGGGTCATCCAGCCGTGCATGCGGGCGGCTCCCGGAGCATCTTCTTCCGTCAGGCCGGAGGGCATGCCCCAGACCGCTTCGAATACCTGGTCCGCATGCTCCTTAACCGCTTCGACGGTAGGCGCTTCGGCTGCCTGGCGCGCGGCCTGCAGCGCATCTGCTGCGAGGTCATGGAGTTCGGTCAGTATCGAACCGATGTCCTGTCCGTACACCTGCAAGGAAGACCCTCCGCAGAGCAGGATGGGCAGAAACCAGGCGGAAAAGCGGAGGGCAAGAGGTCGCAAGGATGTTTTCATGACAACCGGATTCAGGCGGAGCGAGTTCGAACCATTGCAATTACCGTGTGCGGATACGGAATACCGGCCGATTATTTTTCGCGGTGTATGGTATAATCGACCAGACCGAGCATCGCGTTCCGCGCTCCTGTCGGGGGCATATCCTGGAGCAATTTGCGGGCCGTATCGGCGTGTTCGCGCATTTTCTGGCGGGCATAGGCTATGCCGCCCCGGCGTTCGGCATAGGCATATATGGTCTGTCTGTCGCGGCGATTCTTGCTTTTTTTCCGGACAATACGCAAAATATCGCGTCGTTCTTTTGAGGCGGCTTCCGCGAGTGCGTGAATAAGCGGGAGGGTCATTTTCTTTTCCTGCAGGTCGATACCGATGGGCTTCCCGATATCTTTGGCCCCGTAGTCGAAAAGGTCGTCCCGTATCTGGAAAGCCAATCCAAGATGTTCGCCGGCTTTCTGCATGGTGTGCAATACGTCGCGATCGGCGGAAGCGCTCAGGGCGCCGCATCCCATACAGGCTGCAATGAGCGAAGCCGTTTTGTCCGAGATAATCCGGAAGTAGGTTTTTTCGTCGATGTCGAGGCGGCGGGTCTTTTCGATCTGAAGCAGTTCTCCCTCGCTCATGCGGCGTACCGCGTCGGAGAGTATATGAAGCACTTCGTAGTCCCCGTACCGGAGCGACAGCAACAGGCCGCGGCTGAGCAGAAAATCGCCGAAGAGGACAGCGATCTTGTTTTTCCAGAGTGCATTGATAGAGAAGGCGCTCCTCCGTCTTTCGGCGGTGTCCACCACATCGTCATGCACCAGGGTAGCGGTATGCATCAATTCGACCAGCGCTGCCGCCCTGTAGGTGGTTTCGGTGACGCCTCCGCACATTTTCGCCGACAGAAGAACAAGCATGGGACGAATTTCCTTGCCCTTCTGGCGCAGCATGTACCGCGTCACCTTGTCAAGCAGATTGGCGTCGGAACGTACGGAGTCTCGAAAGTACCGGCGGAAGACGCCGAGTTCCTCATCGACTGTAGCGCGAATGTCCCGTAGCGCGCCGGGAATATCCCCGACGGCCGGTAGCGTATCGGAACGTTCGGGCAAGAGAGTATCCGTTTCCGGCATACAGAGATGAAATGCGAAGAGTTGCTGTACGCTTATCCTGGGCGAAAGGTAACGTATACGCCGGTTTATTGCAGATGTTTGCCTGCTCTGCGGCAAGGAAACCAGTCTCTTTTGCGGGCAGGTGCGTGACCTGTTGCTCTATCGCCTCGGACATGGTATTCCGGAAGACACGATATTCCGGCGATGTTCATGCCGTGCGTCACCGGGTAATAATGATCGTGTCGGGTACAATGAACGCATCGGTGAAATGTCGGACAAGGACACTATGCAACGCCTGGGCCTCCTCGCGCGACAGAAAGTCCCCGACGCGGATGCGGTAATACGGCTGGCTGTATACGTTGTAGACGGGGAGTCCCTCGGGAAAAATATCCTCGGGCACAGCGCCTTCGTCATGCTGCCTTCGCCACCATGATTGTACGTTTTCCTGCGCCTCCGTGGCTGCGTTGCGCTCGATAGACGAAAATATCTGTACCCGGAATCCTGGCACTTCCGATCGGAGACCCTCGGCGGCGCGGCCTTCCATGAGGTGGGCCGGAACGTCGTGTGTAATGGCCGTCAGCGTGTCGAGGGGGGTATCGGGATATGGGGCAGGATCGAAGTTTTCGTAGCGGGAAATATCGACAACCGGCGTCGGCACAGCGCGTACGTCCACGGTAGCGCTTCTCTCGGAAGAAGCACAGCCCCATATAAGCGTAATCAGCAGCGCCACCGTGCCGTATCGCATCGCATTCATCCCTGTTTTCAGGTTTCGGCCATCACGCTTGTTGTCCCGAATAAACATGCCCGTGGAATGATTTAAGGAAAAGTATGGTTCCTTATTATGCTTGAGGATACTCCGATTAAGTCCGCGAAGTTCAGAGGCTGAGAGGGGTGCGCTGGCAAGGAATGACGAAGCGGTGTAATGTGGCGGCCCCGCACAATGAGGAATGACACAGCCAGCGTGCTTCTCGCAGCCTTCCGAAGGGCGCTTCACGACCGCGATGTCCCGAATCCGTAGTGTTTCCGCTAATTTCAACGACGCAATTGTGATATCTTTTACAAACGAACGTGAAGCGCTGATCGAAGCGATTTTAATCAGAGTATCCTTTAATATTTGCGCCGTTTGCCGATGCGTTTTATATTAGCCAATTGTTAGGGCGTTTTGTGGAGTAAATGGGTGAAAATCTTACAGTGCCCCGGTCCGGGGCATTGGTTCGGGTTCATGCCTTACTACACATCGCGCATCATTTGTTCTCTATTCATCTACCTACCCTGATCATGGCATTTCGTACTTCCACGCTTTCCAAGGATGATGCACTGTCACAACTTGCATCCATGCGTTCGCGCAGCGGCAATAACCGTCCCGGCCGCCGGAGCAAGTATGCCGGCATATCCGAAAGAGCTGCTTTGTTAACCGAAGATACCGTCCTCCGGGTGGTTATCCCCAAGAAGCAGATACAACCCTTGAAGGCATACCTGATTAAACATCACGGGCGTATATTCACCGTCAAGACCGCGCCGAAAAGCGGAGAGGATGTGACGGCCTTCATTTTTCGACAGGATTTACCGCCGAAACGGAGTTACGCGAAAAAGGCGTGAGACGGAGTTCGCGAAACGGAGTTACGCGAAGAAGACGTGAAACGGGGTTGCGTGAAAAAGACGTGAAACGGGGTTACGTGAAAAAGACGTGAAAGATTAACATACCCCGATTCCAGCCCCATAACTTCACATCTCATTAAATTTTCCAAATAGATATTTAGGGAAATCGAACAAACTCATCGAAGGATCTCTTCAAGCGCGGTGGCCGCATCGGTTTTCCGATCCCGGTACTTTACGATGACAGGGGTGTACAGCGACAGCCCATGCTGATCGGCGAAGCTTCCCGAAGCGCTGCGCGCGCCCGGCGCCACGACCGCATTTTCGGGGATTTCAAGGATGTCTTGCTCGTTGCGTCCGATGATATTTTCCCGCGCGAGATCGTAGAGGCGTGTCGATCCGGTAAGCACAACGCCCGGTGCGAGCACGGCCCCTGCCCGGATAAGGCACCCCTCGTATACGCCGCATCCACCCCCGACGAA
>JANQSQ010000469.1 GCA_028283985.1 Rhodothermales bacterium
GGCGACATTTCGCGTAAGGCCCATGCGCTATGCCCTGTCCAGGCATACTCCCGACCTGCGGAGCGGCGGACGCGCTGCAGGAAATGCGAATTGATTGCCGAAGCCCGCAGATGGGTTGCGCCCGCATCTGCTTCGCCAACCTCTTTGATTGCGGAAACGCCCACGTAAGCAAAGGCGTTTTCCTGTCCGTTGCATTCCTCATTCCTTGCCAGCGCACCCCTCTCAGCCTCTGAGCTTTGCGGAATTAATCAGAGTATCCTATAGCAGGTTCCGATGTTCAAGACCAGTGCGGCGTTATACGAAAGGGCGCGGAGCGTTATTCCGGGCGGCGTAAATTCTCCGGTGCGGGCTTTTGGAGCCGTGGGCGGGACCCCCGTCTTTTTGCGAAGCGCATCGGGAGCCTGGGTCGAGGATGAGGACGGACGCCGCTATATCGATTATGTGGGCTCATGGGGCCCGATGCTTTTCGGTCACGCGGAGCCGGCGATCGTGGAAGCCGTGGCGGAAGCAGCGAAATCTTCTACATCCTTCGGCGCCCCCACTCGCCTCGAGGCCGAGATGGCCGAGATCGTTTCGGAGATCGTACCTTCGATAGAAATGGTTCGCATGGTGAATTCAGGTACCGAGGCGACCATGAGCGCAGTGCGCCTTGCGCGCGGATTTACCGGACGCGACAAGGTTATCAAGTTCGAGGGAAATTATCATGGCCATGCCGATTTCTTCCTTGCGGCTGCGGGCAGCGGCGCCACCACATTCGGGCATCCCGATTCGCCCGGGGTGCCGTTTCCGGCGATCCGGGATACGCTACTGGCACGGTACAATGACTTCCAAAGCGTAGCCCGGCTTGTCGAAGCGCATGGGGACGACATTGCCTGTGTGATCGTGGAGCCTGTAGCGGGTAACATGGGTTGCGTGCCGCCCGAGCCGGGTTTTCTCGAAGGCCTTCGGGATATATGTACGGACCGCGGCATATTGCTTGTTTTCGACGAGGTGATGACCGGGTTCCGTGTGGCGCGGGGCGGCGCCCAGGAGCGCTATGAAGTGATTCCCGATTTGACCACGCTCGGGAAAGTGCTGGGCGGCGGCTTGCCCGCGGGTGCGTACGGCGGACGGCGCGACATTATGGAACATCTTGCTCCCTACGGCCCCGTATACCAGGCGGGTACGCTTTCAGGTAATCCCCTTGCTATGACGGCGGGCCGGACGGCGTTGAAGCGCATCCTGAAAGATCCGACCCTCTATGACCGACTTGAAGCGTCGGGTCGTGCACTGGAAGAAGGGACCCGCAAGAACCTCCGCGATCTGGGCCTGGATTATTGCTGCACGCGGGTAGGGTCCATGGGATCCCTTTTCTTTACCGACTGTCGCGTGACGGATTACGAAGGGGCCCGGTCTTGCGATACAAAACAATATGCGCGTTATTTCCACGCGATGCTGAGACGAGGGGTTTATCTTGCCCCTTCGCAGTTCGAAGCATTTTTTGTGTCGGCTGCGCACGGTGACGATGAAATCGAGCAAACGCTTGCGCTGCAGCGCGAAGCGCTTGTGGAAATTCAGGCATAGGATACTTTGAGCGAAGCGGTTTTAACAGGCCCTAAATCATCCAGCGAGACTATGCAACAGGAAAATGGCGCTTCCCGAAAAGCGCTTTCCGGTTCGGGTACGTATGCCGAGCGGGTCCCCGTCGAAATTTTTGACAATCCTGCATCGCTGGCGCGTAAGGCTGCCGGACGCATTGCCGGGCTGATCAGGGAGCATCAGGCTGCGAGTAAAAAATTCGTGCTTGGTCTTCCCAGCGGTTCCACGCCTATCGGCGTATATCAGGAGTTGATCCGGATGCACTGTGAGGAAGGGCTGGATTTTTCCGGAGTGGTTACGTTCAGTCTTGACGAATACTATCCCATTGCGCCGGACAGTCTTCAAAACTACCACCGGTTCATGCGGGAAAACTTTTTTGACCATGTGAACATTCCCGACGAGCACATCCATGCGCCGGATGGAGCGCTCCCCGAGGAAGAGGTGGCTGCATTTTGCCAACGGTACGAACAGGCTGTGGAAGAAGCGGGTGGATTTGATCTGCTTCTTCTCGGAATCGGCCGCAGCGGGCACATCGGATTTAACGAGCCGGGTTCCGGTCCGGAAACCGTCACCCGCCTTATCGTTATCGACGAAATTACCCGGAGGGACGCCGCGTCCGATTTTTTCGGAGAGGAGAACGTTCCCCGCCAAGGCATTACTATAGGCGTTCGCTCGTTATTGGCCGCCCGGGAAATCATTCTGCTCGCGACAGGGGAGCACAAGGGCCCCATTGTCCGTCGCGCCGTAGAGGAGGAGCCGAACCTGCAGGTTACCGCGAGCTATTTGCAGAAGCATCCGAACGCCGTTTTTTACCTGGACCGCGCCGCCGCCGGTGCGCTTGTTCGGGAAAAAACCCCCTGGCTGGCCGGCTCCGTGCATTGGGATCAGGCGATGGCGAAGCGAGCGGTTATCTGGTTAAGCGAGAAACTGGAGAAAGCTATTCTTACGCTGGACGAGTCGGATTTTTACCGGCATAATTTGCACGATCTGGTCTATACGTACGGCAACATCGACAATCTGTGTCGTACGGTATTCGAGGATCTCCGCAAACGCATCACCTATCCGGACGATCTGATATCGGGTCAGTCCGTAATCGTGTTCAGCCCGCATCCGGACGACGATGTGATTTCGATGGGGGGTATGCTTGACAAGCTTGTATCCAACGGCAACGATGTGGTGGTGGCGTACATGACGAATGGCTCGGTAGCCGTTTTTGATGCGGACGTGCGACGCCACCTGCAGTTTCTCGAGTTCAGCCGGGATACGTTGGGATTGGATGATGGCGTCTGCCCGGATTTCGAAAACCGGTGCGAAGAAATACTCCGATTTCTGGAAGGCAAGGCCCCGGGCGAGGTGGATACGGAGGAAGTGCGCGCCATCAAGGCGAACATTCGCTATGCCGAAGCCATTGAGGCCATAGAGGTGATGGGGCTCGGCAAAGACAATGCGCGATTTCTCGATATGCCCTTTTACAAGACGGGTCGGGTGCGAAAGGATCCGATCGGCCCGGCGGACGAGCAGATCGTACTGGACCTGCTTGAGGAAATCCGGCCGGATCATGTGTTTGTGGCGGGAGATCTGTCGGATCCGCACGGCACCCACCGCATGTGCTACGAGGCGATCGGCGGGGCATGCAGGGCGTATACGGCCCGGCATGAAACCGACGCCGGTTTTCGCAGGCCGCTTATCTGGTTATACCGCGGCGCCTGGCAGGAGTGGGATATTCACCAGGCCGACGTTTTTCTGCCTCTCTCCAAGGCCGATCTGGACCGCAAGGTCGAAGCCATTTACAAGCACGAGAGCCAGAAAGACCGCGCCATGTTTCCAGGGGCATACGATGAGCGTGAATTCTGGCAGCGCGCCCGAGACCGGAATACGAATACGGCCCGCGCCTTGAATAAACTTGGCCTGCCTGAATTTTATGCCGCTGAGGCGTATGTGACCACGTCCGGTCTATAGGATACTGCGGGCGTCATTCGCTGTCGGCTGTTTCGGCAGCGATGTCTTCGGGCGATTCGTTGTCGTCTTGCGTGGAACCCCTCAGTCCGAAAAGGCGACTGAACAGGCGCCTCCAGGTGGAAAACCCTGTTTTGTACGAAAGGCCCGCCCCGGTCGTATTGGTGCTGTTCACCGATTCCGTACTGAGTAGAATGCCGTCTTCCCGGCGGTGGAACACATCCATGGATACGTGCGGCCCCAGACGCACCTCCACGACAAATTCGTCGAGTCCGCTTTGCTGTGGTCTGGTTTCGTCGTTGTGGTAGACGCCATGTCCCCGGATAATGAGGCGGTCGTCGAGCAACTGCAGGACCACACCGTAGATGACGCCGAGGTCCTGGGCATTTTCCCCATGCACGTTGACGTTGAGTTCTACGCCCGGCAATGCATTGTTGATATACCGGTTGAGTTGGCCGGTGACCAGTTGAGACAGGCTATTGAATGCCAGTCTGCCTCTGCCTCTGCCTCCTTGCGTCAGAGGCTGTTGCTCGGCAAGCAGGAACGAATTCGTAAGCAGTACGCTGGTGGCGTACTGGGCGGCTCGTTCAGGCTGGTTGAGTAGGGTTTCCAGCCCTTCATAGTTGCCGATATAGCTGCGTTTCTCCCGGTCCACGGAGAGTCTCAGATCGACGATCGGCGTTGCGACGCGCCCACTCACGCCCAACTCGATGACGAGGGGAATGAGTTGGCGCTGTTGCGTGTTGAGGCCCAGGCCTTCCAGGGAAGCACGGGTCCGGTAAGAGGCCGCGATGTTCATTATGGCATTGAGCGGATCGCCGTCCCAGGATATCGTGCCGCTGTCGATGAGAAATCTTCGGGAGAATACCTCGGCGGCCGTAAACAGATAATCCCCGGAAGTAACGGTGAAGGCTCCGAATGTGTAGAATTCGCCTTCGTCTCGTCCGAGCTGAACCCGTCCGCTTCCCCGGGCATTGATGACGTCGCCAAGAAGCGGATCGATCACAAGGTGCACCGTAGTGCCTTCCGGACTCAGAATGTTGATGTCCATGTCGAGGCCGTCCACGAATGGCCGTTCGCCCGCAGGGCGTTCCGTCAGGAGGTTGCGCCGCCGGGTAATCCGGACGGAATCGGATGGCGTATATCCCATCGAGTCCGCGAATACGATGAATCCGGTATCCGTGTTTTCGGCTGTTTCGGCGACCGGGATGTATATCTCGCTACCCGCAGTGGTCCTCAATTCGCTCGATGCCAGAAGCGCATTGGAAATCGGTCCTCTGAGCATTATGTCGCCGGAAGCCCAGATGCGTCCGTAGAAGGGCAATTCTCTCGAATTGCGGACATTCATCACATTGAGCCTGTCGAGCTCCCCTTCGAGCCTGAAAGAGAAAAAGCGATAGTCGTTGAACAGGATGGATCCCCCCACGACAGCTGTTCCGTTTCCGGTATCGGACAGACGCAGGTTCGCGAGGTGGATGCCCTGTCTGTCGACGACAAGCGGCCCGGTCGCCTCGTAGGCAAGTCGAAATTCGGGGATGTGAAATCGCACGCCGCGCAAAGCGAGGTCGGCATTGAAGGCAGGCTTTGAGAAATCTCCGCCGATGTGTCCGCTTCCATCGACATATCCCGTTACATCGGCAATGGCCTCGCTGAACAGGAGTTCAAAAAAGAAAGCATCCGCTCGTTCGATACGTACGTTCAGGTCCAGGGCCCCGGGATCCCGGGATTCGGAGGCGTTCTGCGGCCCGGGGAGTCGGAACGTGCCGTTCAGGGTCAGGTCGTTACGATAAGGCAGCAGGTCTGCATTGCCGGATATTGAAGGAGTGAGGCGGGCTTGCAGAGCTACATCGGGAGAGCCGGGAATATAGCGGCTATCGAGCGCAAGATGCCCCAACGGGCGGTTCCTGAAGGTCAGGGAGTCCACGAAAACACGCCCGGTGAGTTCGGGCCGACGCCCCCATCCCGTAAAAGCGATTTTTCCTCCCAGTTTTCCATCGACCGCATTGCGCAGGTCGATCAGTTCGCCCGCATCCCGCATGCGAATATCTTCTGCACGGATGAATAGCGTGTCCTGCGGTGAAGCGGAAAGCGCACCGGTAATATGCAGATATCCCTGTGCGCCCGGAACGAGTTGGTCTTGTCGGGTAATTCGGATACCGGGAATATGGATAGCGTCCTTGTAGAAATCGACGATCCGGTTATCGGTCGCTGTCCAAACCTGATCTCTGGCGGCTATCCGGAGATCTTCGATAAAGAGTCGGTTGCGATCGTTCAGGAGGTCTATGCGGGCGCGCAGCCGCAATGGCGTTACTGCCCCGGGTGTGTTTGCCTGTGCCGTGAAATCAAGAGTCCGATTTCGGAAACCACTCTCCAGCGAGGCCTGTTCGAGGCGCCTTCCCTTAACGCTCATGTCGGAAATCGTCGCCGTCAGTGTGGATCGCAATGTGCGTTCGATAGCACTTGCATCTTCGCTTGCCGCGGACAGATTTCCTGTGACCTTGTAAGCCCATGCCTCGCCGGTATACAGCGAATCCGCCTCGACATCCATGTCGAGGTCAAAGGAGTCGGGCGCCAACCGGAGGCGGCCTTCCGCCCGGAGGTCGGTATGTACCGAAGGCAGGGCCGGGAACAGGGCGGCAAGGATGTCCGAACGCAGCATGTGCAGCGTTACGTCGAGTTGTCTTGCTTCCAGGCCGGTTACCGTGCGGCTTCCGGCAGGTCGTCCAGTGCCTGTCGATTCTATTTTTGGCGCTGCTGTCCGGTACGGTTTCGATATCTCATACGCTGCCGACCGGGCGATGGCCTCCCCCCAATATCGCGCGAGCCGGATCACCGGTTCCAGCGCTACATCGCCCGTGATCGTCAACGCGGCCATGTCTCCGTTCAGCACAATCCGAGGTTCCTCGAAGTCCCCCGTATTGCCCTGCCGGATCGACAACGAGGAGCGGTGGGCCGGAATAGTGCGTTGGGTCGTTCCCATGGACATGACGGATGGTTCGAACGCCACCTCCATATCCCCTTCGAAGTTTGTCCACGATACGCCGCTTCCTTCCACCGCGAATTGGGCGTTGAGCGACGAAGAAAGGGAATCGTCGGGGAGAATATTTGCAATGTCGAATCGGGTCGTGGCGCCTTTCATACGATAATGGAAAGGGGCTGAAGTCAAATCGGCCTGGAAAGAAGCATCCAGTGATCCGCCGCGTTCTGCCGCATGAAGAGTTCCCTGGAAGGCATGCCGTGTGCCGGCCGCAACTGCCCGGAGCGTATCGAATCGCCCGTAGGCGGTATGCGAGCGGGTCATCGCCAGTTCCGCTTCTCCGATCAGTTCCGGGAGCGAGGGGCCGTCTCCATGTAATGTGATACGCCCTGTGAGATCGCTCGCAAGGTTCGGTTTCCTGAATATGCGGCCGACGTCTACCCCGGCAAGGTCCAGCGCGCCGTCTACAGAGACCGTTCCCTCGTTGAGTGTAATCCGGGCGTCTCCCTTGATGTGGCCGGCATCGCTTTCGGCCGCAAATTCGTGCACGCCTTGCCACCGGGGCGCGGTTTCCCGACTGTGAAAATGCGCCGTACCTTTCGCATAGCCCGTGAAGGCGATGCGGCCAAGGTGTTCGAAGGATGGGATGGCGAAGGTATGCCGGAGCGGACGTATATCCCTCCAGTGCATTTCTCCTTCCCGCACCGCCAATTCGTAATCCAGCGAGTCCGGTAAGCCGAATACGGTTCCTTCGATCGCCAGTGCAGAGGTGTTTCTTTCGAGAGAGATATGCTCGACCATCAGCGCTTCCACAGGACCTCGCACGCTTGCAGAAGCCGTCACGGTTTCCATGGAGGGGAGCGCCGGAAACACCCCGCCCCATTCTCCGGAGTGGATGGTACTGCGGTCGAGATGGATATCCATGACAGGGGAAGAAGCCTGGCCGGAAAGCGTATCGGGTGTCGATATCGAACCGTTCAAGTGCAGGTTGCTCTCCCTTGTGCGCAGGTTGACTTCGTGGAGCGTAATATTGTTTTCCTGTGCCGTCAGCTGCCCGCGCAGCAGGGCGATCTCCATATCCGGATCGATAAGCCGGGCCTTGAAATCGAGCGCCTCAACGGTTTTTGTTTCCGGGGTCATGTCGATCTCCAGCCGGGCGTCGATATGCTCCATCGAGGCATTAGCCCAGTCGAACAAAATCTCCGAAGAGGAGGGAAATGCCGATCGGGTCCGGATACTTCCCTCTACGATGCGTACGAGGCTGGACCGGAAAGACCAGGGACTCGTGTTCGACCGGGATGTGTCGGTAACAGATCGGAAAACCTCGGCGATATTCCAGGCGCCTGATTCATCCCTCTGTAGCGTCAGGCGCGGGCGAATGAGCGTGACATGTCCTGTAGAGATGGTGCGACCGATCAACGAACGCCAGGTGGGGTGGAGGATCACCGAATCAATGCGGGCGATCGTTTTTCCTTCGGGATCGCGCACGACAACTTGCTGGGCGGCGAGTCGTCCGGGCACGCTGCCCGACAAGCTGCCAATCTCCAGATTTCCCTCCAGTGCGAGGTTGATCAGGCGCTCTGTCCCAATGCGCAGCGTTTCTCTGCCTTGTTCGGTGCGCGCCAGGGCAAAGAATGCCAACACGCCAAACAGCACCGCGCCTGAGGCGAACTGCAGGAAACGGCCGGAGAAGCGTATGACTCGGCGGGAGGACAAGGCGCAAAAAAGGTTTGATATAAATAAATACGCTGGCGTTCCGGAATAGTGCCTGCGTACGAAGCGTGTTGTACGCCTGTACGAACATTCCCTGGTTCAACCGATGGCTTCCTGAACGAACGCCCAGGCCTTCTCCACCAGGGTAGAAGATATGTCTCCGGTTACGAAGGCATGGCCGATTCGGTCAAGCAGCACCAGCCGCACGCTGCCCCTGCGCACCTTTTTGTCGAACTTCATAACCTCAATAAGGTCCGCTATCGAAAGAGAAGCAAGCCCGGGAGGCACCGGGATGCGCCGGACGATGCGGTCGGCTCGCTCGGCATCGAAGCCCGGTGTGGCATGTTTGGAAACGTGCAAGGCGGCCCGCATGCCTGCCGCTACGGCTTCCCCATGCGTGTATACTCCGTATCCGGCTACTTTTTCGATGGCGTGCGCGAACGTATGGCCGAAATTCAGAATGGTTCGCAGTCCGGTTTCGAATTCGTCTTCACACACGATGCGCACCTTCACGTCTGCGGCGCGAGGAACGATGCGTTCTACGACAGACTCGTTCCGGTCGAACAGCGCATCCATCTGCGTTTCCAGTTCCGTAAAGAGTGTATCGTCGGCAATAAGGCCGTGTTTGATCACTTCCGCAAGGCCGCTGGTCCACTCGCGCGTTGGGAGAGATTTCAGCAAAGCCGGATCCGTCAGGATACCGGTAGGGCGATAGAAGGCGCCGATCAGGTTCTTTCCGGCTTCATGATCAATGCCGGTTTTGCCCCCGATAGAGCTGTCCACCTGGGCGATCAATGTGGTGGGAACCTGGAAAAGCGGGATGCCGCGCAGGAGTGTAGCCGCTGCAAAACCGGCCAGGTCGCCTACGACGCCTCCGCCGAGGGCCACGAGAGGCGTACTCCGTTCGATCCCCCATGCAAGGGCCCGGTCGTAGATTTCGGCAAGCCGGTCTTGCGACTTGCTTTCTTCACCGGGCGGCAGTACGATAAGGCGCGGTTCGAATTCGTTCCGCGCAAGGTTGTTGCATACGGCGTCGCCATAGCGCACCGCCACATGTTCGTCTGTCACCACGAGACACCGGTCAGCCTCCACGCCGCCGGCGCGTATTACCGCAGGCAATGTGTCGAGCGGGGCGAAAGAGATGGGTATGGTTATTGCCTGCATGAGATGGTGCGGACGGGTCCGTGGGGAGGCGCAATATAGCGCTTGGAAACATGGGGAACCGTGTGCAGCCGATGCCATAAGACATACAGGCGGTGCGTATTTTATGGAACAGGGAGGTGTGGCATGATCATCGCAAGACTTGTTGTAACGCTGGCCGTTTTGGTTCCGCTTGTTGCGGGCTGTAGTGCGTCGAAAGATGTGGCCCAGGAGGACGAAGCGGTGGCGGATTCGCTTCGCTACGGGAAGGCTGTCTATGTACTCGTCGACGGCAGGGATGCGGGCACCGTTCCCAAGACTATTCGCGTATACCGTAGTTACGGCACCCGGGAGATTGCCCTTTTTCAGCAGGGCAAGGAGATCCGCAAGTACGAAATAGGTATTGCCGCGACCTCGGCCGGCGAACAGGCCCGTATGGGTTTCTGGAGCAACCGTTCGGCGGACGGGGAAACCTACGATGCGCGTACACTGCCGCACAAGGACGAGGTGTACCTGATTCC
>JANQSQ010000473.1 GCA_028283985.1 Rhodothermales bacterium
TGCAGGGTTTTGCGAACCGGATGCCGCCACAGGGGAACAGCGACAACAAGCGCATAGGAAATCAATAGCAGAAAAATAAGAAACCAGGGGTGCAGGAGATTGGAAAGATGATTTTGGAGGAGGAAGGTAACGAGTCCTCCGCCGATTCCGGCGAAGAAGAGGAATAGGGTAGGCAGGCCGATAAGCTCTCCCCAACGGATGTCGTATTCTCTATGATAGGCCCATAGGGTAATACCACTGCCGATGGGAATAGCCATTGCGTACGCAAACACAACACCGGGGCCTCCATAGTTGAGCCCAAGTAAAATTCCTGAACCGAGACTCACCGCGCTTATCGCCAGATGACCCAGAATATTCCAGCGGAGACGCCCGATGCCCAGATACCCGAAGTAAGCCGGATTGGACAGGATATTCAGAAACCACCCTGTAACAAGGAAAAGGAAGCATAGCACGAATACATTCTCGTAATGGCCGATCCACAGATGGGAGATGACGGGAGCAAGGCCTATAAGAAGAGGTAGGCTTACTATGACAAGAACGAGTAGAATACGGAAGGCGTTGCGATAAACAAGCTGTACGTATGTTTGATTTTTTTCATGCCAATGCGCTATGGCGGGCACGATAGATTGATGTGCTATTACGATCATACCACGAAGTTGCATGGTCAACTTGTGGGCCATTTCGAAGTAATAGACCTGCCCGACACCGCCAAAAACAGAAAGGAGTGATTTGGTAACGGGTTGAAATAAAAGCTGGGCTACGGAGATCACCTGAAAGTTAAACGAATAGGCGAATATTTCCCGGAAGATGCTTGGATGCCACCTGAAAGGCAAGAGTGGAAGTCTCGGGATTACGGAGCGCAACATAATCCATCCAGCAACCAATGTAATACTGGTCTGTAATACCTGCGCTTGCGCCAAACCCACAAAGCCAGCGCGCGGCACCAAAAGGACAGTCAGCCCAAGATATAACAGTGCAGATGCCATTACCAGGATATTACGCAAATAGACACGCTGAGTACCGTCTATGCAGGAGTTGACGACATTGCTCAATGAAGTCAACCCAAAAGTAATGATGGCATAGGGTAGTACGGTCAATGCATCGCCGATATATTCGGCAGGCTCTACGATCAGGTACACCAGTTTTTTAAAAACGGGATAGGAGGCCGGAAGTACGACAACAAGAATAATTCCGCAGGAGAGAATAGATGTTTCCACAACCCGTACGACAGCGCGTTCTTCTGCATGGGCGCGATACCTCGAAACGAATTTCAGCGCACCGCCACTCATCCCGAAATTTGAAACGCTGAGAGAGGTCGTCCATGCAAGCAGGAGGGCCCATACTCCTGCCAGTTCGCTGCCTATCGAATCCAGCAGGTAACGATACAAAAAGAGAAACGCTACGCCACTGACGATCACTTGCCCGAAGGACATGAGCACATTCAGAAAAATGCGTCTCTTTTCGTTCATGTGTTCATCCGATCCCTGAGAGGCTGTCTTAAGATTGTTGTGTTTCCGCCTCCAAAAGACTGCGCCGGTATCCTCCTGAGACAAGGCCGGTCAGCATACCGAAAAGCAACGTACCGTCCATCAGGAAAAAGGGGTTCGATGTCATTGCGCCCAAGGCGAATGCGGTCAGGGCCATTGCGGAAGAAAATGTAATGATCCGGGTTAAGGGTATAGCATTGATTTGTAAAGTGCGGATCCCCTGCGTGACGATTTTGCACCATATATAAATAACCGATGAAAGACCCAGTACGCCAAACTTATACCAGAGACCCAAATAGGCATTGTGTACGAAAGGATCCTGGTCCGTACCTCCATGAACGATGTCATAAAAAATATAAGACACTCCCATACCATACCCAAGTATCGGGTTTTGAAGGATCCGATTCAGCACGGTCTTCGATTCGTGAAAGCGGTTAATCATGGAGGGATCGTTTGTGATAGCCGCAGGTATGGAAAGTAGCCGATCAGCCAATCCCAGGAAAATCAAATCGACATAGTCGCTCAGAGAGAGGATGAGTACACACAAAAAACAACCGATACCTATACTTGACAAAATTAACAATCGTCTCTTGTACTGAGCGTCGGCAGCAAGAAACATAAGACCCACTCCGAAAAGAAAAGCCATCCAGAAAGCTCTGCTGAGCGTAAGGATCAAGCCGGATAACAAAAGGATAAAAAGCGCCGTGGAAGGTATCAGTTTTTTTATTTTTTTGTGATAGGTGAGCAGAGCCAGTGAAATAATCGAGGAAGCCATTAAAATATTGTCATTAAAATGTACACGTCCCAGTGTAATTTGATAGGCTAATTCTGCGTCCAGAAGAGATTGGCGATACAGGATGATATTTCGGATGGCAGCAAAAATTCCAATCCATAGCAATACGCCAACAACAATCTTGGTTCCATTTTTATAACGGATGCAAGCCTCTTTAATAGGAAAATAAAAACCGAGCAACATCAAGGAAGTCCATTCACTGAGTAATGATCGAGAATCTCCGTTAAACAGGAAAGTAAGGGGAATATAGAGGGTTACCAAAACAAGGAAAATAAGGAAAGCTTTATCTTCCGGATGGGATAAAATCGAATCTTTAAATATCATTGTACGAGTTACGAACCAGTGACCCAAAAAAGATAAATAGTACACCCCGTAGAATACTTCGACAAGCTGAATTCCTTCTTCGTAGTCAGAAACCAGGACAAACAGCCCAAGTACAACGGAAAGATTAATCAGCGGATGTTTGAACAAGTAAAGAAAAATTATTCCCCCCACGAACAGAGCGGGTATTATCAGAACCGTCAAAGGATTAAAAAATCGCGAGATAAATAGTATTATCAGGAGCGTGAACCCGAACCCGATATGGAGTACAAAGACCCCACTCGAACGAATCGCCTCCGGCGAGGGGTGATACCAGATTGATGGAAGCCATCTCATTATTCAGAGAACGTTCCGCTTCTGTCAGGATTTTTTGCATGTTCAATTCCCCAGGCAATTCTGGCTGCATTATCCCGCCACCATGAAAGCGCCAGTATGTATAATATTGTAAGAATGAGTGTGGATAAGCCACTTGTAAGTACGATGATCGTTCGTGGGGGACCTGCTTTTTCTGTAGGTGGAACAGCCATGTCAAGCACCTGGACTGCATAGGAATCCTGCTCTTCCTCAAGCCGGGCTTGTTCGTATATAGGCGCCAGTACTTCGAGAATCGTTTGTTGAATAATTCGATCCATTTCTATATTTATATATTGACGCATTACATCCGGCGCTTCGCTTTGCGGTACAGGAAGAAGATGTTCCTTGCCTTCCAGCGCATCCATATATTTGCTATTGGCCGACTCGACTATATTCCGTAATGCTTCTACCTGGGCATTGTCTTCACCGTATTGTATTCGAAGCACTTCATGTTGGATTTCTGCTTCCAAGGCGCTGGCCCGTAATGCAGCTATCTGTTCAAAGAAATTTTCAATTTGTGCAGGAAGATCATACACCCCGTGATCTCGCTGGAATTTCTCATTTGTATCGAGAATAGATTCCATAGTATTGTAGGCCTCCGTCATTCGGCGCTCTATGTATCTCCGATAATTGGCGGCATTTTGGGATGCGAGGCGGGCATTTGTCTCGTTAAGATACCGAACGAAGAAATTTGCAAGCGTTGCAGCACGCTCGGGATCTTTATCTGCTACAGATATTTTTAAGTATTCAAATTCCTGATCGAGAATGGTTTGCAGATTATCCGATAGTAGTTTGATGGCTTTTTCTCGAGGAAAATTATCTTCCTCAAGTTGATATACTTGTATAAGATCGAATGAGTCTACAGCTGCTGATAAGGCAGAACGACTATGAATGATACCTCTATATCGAACATAATCACCGCCTGCGCCACCCAGTAATGAGCTAACGCCCCCTGACAGATTGCTGAGGAGTGCGCTTGCAGCACTGCCTCCTTCAGGCAGAAGCACGGTCGAAGAAGCTCGGTAGTAGTTTGAAATAAGCAGGGTGATGACCGCTGTAATCACGGTCATGCAAAACGGTACGGCTATGAGTGGCCGCCGATGCCTGTACAACGTACCCAGCGTGGCCCAAAGCGTATCCTCCGCACGCTCGCGGCGCATCTCCTCGTCGTGTTCGGTGGACACGGCTTCTTTATCCGGCGAGTGCATGGGTTTCAAGGGGTATTTAATTACCGGGTCAATAGTTGCACTATGACGATCGTCGCAACCTGTGTAGTCGCGATGACTGCCTGCCAGATGCGCCCCTGCTTTTCTATCCTGAGTCGCTCATTTTCCATCAGGAGGCGTTGTATATCTTCCGTATCGGCCAGCATGGTTTTCCTGTTCACGAAGATTTGGTCTCCCGACTCAACCGTTGCTTCGGAAGCCTTCACGTGGCGATTAGTGCCAGCCTTGATGACGTACGAAATTCCGGCGTTTTCCCCGAGCCCGCCTGCTGCATTTACATAATATTCGGGGGACATGCCGGCCCGGTGCGTGACATATCCCGGACGATTCACCTGTCCGATTACGAAGACCTGATTGTTGTCGCGGGGGACATATACCTTGTCGCCGTCCTGAAGAGGGATCGGCGGGGCGCCCTCGCCCAGGGCGACGGTCAGGTCCACCGGGACGCTGCTTTGAATCCGCAGTTCGCGCGCCAGATAGGCGCTGCCGAAGAAACCCATGTCCGCTAGTCGGGTCGATTGCATCAGGGCCAGTGTGTCGGCCGGGATCGGATCCGGTATGCCGGAAAGCATTCCGAATCTGTTTTCGTAATCCGGTTCGGGCAGGGGCAGGCTGAAGCGTTTGAGATGCGCCGCGCGTGCAAGGGCCCCCGGACGCATTCCCCCTGCAAGCGCTACGAGATCTTGCAGGGTCGTTTCGCCGGCGAGAATGGGATAGGCGCCGGGATATTGCACCCAGCCGTCGATATCGGCGACGCCGCGCACTGTTTCTTCGGTCAGCACATGCACCTGATCCCGGGCCAGCACCTGTACGTCCTTGCCGCCGTACAGCGCGGCTACATCGTGTATTTCAGCTTCCACGGAGCCGTCATCAAGCACGCGGGTGAGCCGAACCTGCCGTGCATAACCGGGTGTTTCCTGTCCGGTAGCCAGTGCAAGGAGATCGGAAAGCGTATCGTCGGGCCGGTGGTCGTATATCCCCGGGAAAGCCACATTCCCCGATATGAAGACAGAGCCGTAATCGGGGTCGAAGGCGGGCACGGACACGATATCCCCATCCCGCAGATACGGGTTATGTTCCGTATTGCCGGTGGCGTGATATCTCAGCAGGTCCACCGTCTTTTGTGTTCCGTCCGTATGCATGAGCAGGACATTCCGCAGGGCGGGGCGAAACGTCAGGTTTCCTGTCGGGGCCCGGGTGGTGTCCGCATAAGCCAGACTCAGCACGCCGGCCAGACGACCCACGGGCGTGGCCAGATAGCGTCCCGGGAACGGGACCGCTCCCGAAACATGCACGTAAAATCGTCTGGGTTGCGCCAGCGCAATTTCCACACGCACATTTTCGAAGGATTCGCGGAGCGCCTGTTTCGCCCGGCTGCGCGCTTCCTGCAGAGAAAGTCCTCCTACCCGCACGGCGCCGGCTTCCGGTACGATCAGATAGCCGTCCGCCGATACGGCGGTCGGGGCAAGCAACGGTTGAGGACCGCCCACGGATATGTCGAAGAGATCGCCCGGCCCCACGATATACTGATCCGCGTCCACCGTTCCTTCAAGAGGAATCATCTCTCCTGCACTTGAGAATCGGGTCAGTTGCTCCTGGAGCGGATTTATCTCCGGGCCCATGGTCGCCGGAGACACAGATTCGCTCCCCTGCGAATCGAATTGGGCTTGCGCCGCCGTTGGAGCGAGCAGGAACGATGCGAGGAGGATCCACGCCATAACAGCTGCCGAAGCGTCCCGGATGGATGGATGCCTGTAAAACGGGAAAAGCAATGGTCGGCCTGTCATGCCGGATGCCGATATATCGAGAGGCGCGGGCAGCGCCTTCGGAGTATTCGGGTTATGGAAGTACGAGCGAATTTTGTAGCGATTCCGGGGTAAGCTCGACCGAAATGAATGAGAAGGCGCCGGGTAGAAGTGTACAGTGCGTATTTTAAAAAATACCTCGTTTCTTCGGGTGTTGCAACAGCCGGAGCGCTACGGGGTTCCCTGCGCATCGGTCCGTTTTTTCGAGTGCGCTCGAATGGGTAACCCGATCCACGCATTTTGCGGGGGTGTGTTTCACCATTGTTTCATGTATGATGCTTCGCAAAGCCGCTCCCGCCAAGATCAATCTCGGTTTGCACGTGCTCCGCAAATGCAGCGACGGGTATCACGACATCGAAACCGTGTATCTCCGGATCGGCTGGGCGGATGAAGTTTCCGTCAGACCGCCTGCAGGCCGCGAAGAGGCGGATTCTCCGGCGTTTCCCGGCCCGCTGCATGTAATCTCTGTGGAGGACGCCGCGTCTGCCGATCGTTTGCTCCAGGTTCCGCCGGGGGCCGATAATCTGGTCTATCGCGCGGCGCGATGCCTTGATCCGGACAAGGGGGCATGTATTGAGCTCCGCAAACGTATTCCAGTGGGCGCCGGGTTGGGCGGCGGCTCGAGCGATGCAGCGACGGCGCTCCGTCTGCTGAATGATTGGTGGAGGCTGGGTCGGCCCCAGGAGGAGCTGATAGATATAGCCGCAAGCGTCGGTGCGGATGCGGCGTTCTTTGCAGCGGGAGATGGGGCAGCGTTTGGCACAGGACGCGGCGACATGCTGAAACCGCTCCTGCAGGACGGAACTCCGTACGTTTTTCCGTATCGCCTGGTGGTGGCGGTCCCGCCTGTGCAGGTCTCGACCGCCGGAGCCTATGCGCTCGTGCAGCCGAACGATCGGAATCGCCCGGATTTGTGCGAGGTTCTGTTATCCGGCGACCCGGAACGCTGGCGCGCAGAGTTGACGAACGATTTCGAAAGGGTCATACTGCCCCGGTATTCCCGCATCGCTGCCGCGAAGGCCGCGCTTGAAGAAACGGGCGCCGTATACGCTTCGCTGTCCGGTTCGGGATCGGCGGTGTACGGTGCCTTCGAGGGAGCGGCACAGGCCAGGGAGGCCGAGCATGCGCTTCGCCAGTCCGGTTGCCGAACCTGGCGGGGGCGCGCATGAGCGACCGGTTCGACATCAGGGCGAACACGTAGCCTGATACGTTACGCCTGCATAGTGTTAACAGGCCCTAAGCAGGCTTTTCCTGTTCGCGGCGCTTACCAATCGATGCCGCGCTCGCCGACGTTTACCTCCCTCTCTTCGCCAAGGGGGTCATCGTAGGTCAGGCCCAGTTCTTCGGGACTGGGAAAGGGGTCTTCCGTGATCTCGATCTCCTCGGAATTAACAAGGCCCCGGAAGTATTCCCCTACCAGAAACAGCGCGTTGTGCGCGCCCTGTCCCCACCAGAACGAACGAAAGGTCACGCGCCGGTCATTGAATCCCACCCATGCGCCGGTCACCAGGTTGGGGTGCATGAGGCCGAACCAGCCGTCCGCGTGGTTCTGCGTGGTGCCGGTCTTGCCTGCCAGATCATAATCGACCAGTCCGTATTGAGTCCTGATGCGTTGCCCTGTGCCGTTGGGGGGATTAACAATACCCCGCATCATGTTGACGACCGTGTACGCCGTCTGTTCGGAGAGCGCCTCTTCGGGCGAGGAAGTGTGTTCGTACAGTACGTTTCCGAAGCGATCCTCGATGCGCGTTACAAAGACGGGATCGTATTGCAGGCCGCCGCTCGCCAGCGTGCCGAAGGCTGTGGTCAGTTCAAGCAATGTGATGTCGCTGGTGCCGAGGGCCAGCGCCGGCACGGCGTCCAACTCGCTTTTTATGCCCATCCTGCGTGCATAGAACGTAACCAGTTCCGGGTTCACGAGCTCGGTAATCACGCGGGCCGTGACGGTATTTTTCGACTGAGCCAGCCCTTCGGTAAGGGTCATCATGCGTCCCGTTGATTTATCGTCCGCATTTTGCGGCTGCCATACCACCTCGGTGATCGGATCCACATACGTGAACGCACTGTCGGGGAGCTGATGCCAGGGGGCCCACCCGTTGTCGATCGCCGCGGTGTAGACGAACGGCTTGAATGTCGAACCGGGCTGGCGGGCAGCTTTGTTGACATGGTCGTACCACTCGGTCTTGAGGTTTCGTCCGCCTACCCAGGCTTTGATGTGACCGGTATGGGGATCGATGGATACGAGGCCCGCCTGTAGCCGCGTCTTGGCTGTTTTCAGCGAATCCATGAACACCGCATTATTGCGGAGCTGGGCGACGGCGTCGTTCGCCGACATTCCCGGCTGGCGCAAAAGCGAGCGGTAGCGCTCCGTGCCCCGGATGAACGATACGAGCGTTTGGGGATTGTTGCGCCAGTACCGGGCCCAGGGTTCGTATTCCGTCTGCTCCAGATACTTATCGAAGGTATACCAGAGGCCGCCTCCATAACTCCATTCGTAATCCACGACTGCCTGGAGACCCTCCATGTTTTGGTCCACAGACCACTGTGCAATTTCCTGCATCCGCGAGTCGAGCGGCGTATACACGCGCAAACCGTCCTCATACAGGTTGTGGCCGTTTTCCGCGGCCCACTCCCGCATCCAAAGCCGCACCTGCTCGGCGAAATACGGCGCCAGAGCCGCAGTCACTTCCGAAGACGGGTTGTAGTCGGTGCGTACCGAATCGGGATGGTGTTCGTCATAGAATGCGCGCGGGATGAAGCCCTGATCCGCCATCTGTTTCAGCACCACGTTCCGCCTGCGCCGGGAATTTTCGGGATTTCGGTAGGGATTGTAATACGTATTCGCTTTCAGCATCCCGATCAACGTGGCTCCTTCGAGAGGAGATAACTCCGCTGCCGTTTTGTTGAAATAGGTGCGGGCCGCCGCTTCGATTCCATACGCATTGCTACTGAAGGGCACCGTGTTGAGATACATCTCGATGATTTCCCGCTTTGTGTAGCGGCGTTCGAGTTGCACCGCCGTGATCATTTCCTTCAGTTTGCGGGAAACGGACACTTCGAAACCGATGTCCTGGTTGTACAGGTTGCGGGCCAACTGCTGGGTAATCGTCGAGGCGCCGCGCAGTTCGCCTTTTCGAACCACATCCACGGCGGCGGCGGCGAGGCCCCGCGGGTCAATGCCCCAGTGACCATGAAAGCGCCGGTCCTCCGTAGCGACGAGGGCGTTGACCGCATGGGGCGAGATATCGTCGTAGCTGGTCCAGGAACGATTCTGGAAGGCGTACCGCACGAGTTCCTTGCCGTCGGCGGTATAGGCGACCG
>JANQSQ010000481.1 GCA_028283985.1 Rhodothermales bacterium
ACTCTGGCGACCGATCCAGCGTGTCCGCAGAAAAGCATAGGCCACCGCCAGGAGGCCGGAGGCAAGAACGAGAAAAACGATCGTTTCGGCAGTCATCAGGTTACTTCTCTGTTGAATCGGTTCATGGCGACCGAGATGCCTTCGCACACGAACGCCTCTACAGCGTCGCGGGCCCGGATCACGGCCTTGTCAATGGACAATCGTTCCTGGGGGGAGAACGGGGACAGGACATGCTGTACCTGTCCGCCTCGAGAAAAGTCGCTGCCGACGCCGATGCGAAGCCGGGGAAAATCGTGATGGCCCAGGCGATCGACAATATCCTGCACGCCATTGTGTCCGCCGGCGCTCCCGGAGGCGCGCAAGCGCAATCGACCCGGCGCAAGGTTGATATCATCCACGATTACGAGCATTTGCCGGGGATCCATGCGCCAGACGCCAAGCAATGTGCTAATGGCTTTGCCGCTGCGATTCATGAAGGTCAGCGGCTTGGCGATTCCGACGGGGTAACTGCGAATACGCCCCCATCCCAGCAATACATTCCCGCGCCCATGCTCGAAGACCGCTCCGGCACGTTCCGCAACCGCATCGGCCACCTCGAATCCGATATTGTGCCGCGTCGCTTCATATTCCGGACCCGGATTCCCCAACCCGACGATGAGGCGCTTCGATTTTGACATGGCCGGCTACGACGATCAGGCATCGCCCTCTTCACTCTCCTCTGCGGAATCGGCTGCCTCATCGGCATCGGCCTCTTCCATTTCCTCTTCAATCTCTTCGACCTCTTCTACCACGACGCGCGGCTGTACCACGGTAACGACGGTCTGTTCGGGACGTCCCAGAAAGGTAAGCCCTTCCCATTCCAGATCACGGATATGGATAGTGTCTCCAATAGACAACTCCGAAATGTCCACCTCTATGTGCGAGGGAATATCTTTGGGAAGGCAGCGCACTTCCAGTTCATGCAGAATGACCTGCACGTTGCCGCCTTCGCGCTGCCCGATGGGCGTCCCCTCGAAATGGACAGGGACCACAAGCGTTAACATCTCACCCGTCTTGAGCACCATGAAATCGGCATGAAGAGGACGATCCGTAACCGGATGCAATGCCGCATCCTTCAGAATGCATCGAAATGTTTTGCCGTCCAGGCGCACTTCCACAATGTGCGTTTCCGCCGTATAAACAAGCTTTTTCAGGTGCTCTTCAGCCAGCTGAAAACTCACGGGGTCCATATGATGCCCATACAAGACGCACGGCACATTGCCCGCGCGGCGAACGGCGCGGGCCGCCGACTTGCCGACTGCGCGCTTTTCAACGTCAAACGTAAGAGTATCCATGATCTATGGAATACGGTGAATCGTGCAATGAATGCGAAAACCGCCAGCCTAATCTGCGAACAGCGTCGATATAGAATCTTCCGTGTAAATGCGGCGAATAGCATCCGAAAACAACTCGGCGACACTGACCACATCGATGCGTTCCGAGGAACGCTTCAAGGGTACCGTATCCGTCACAACCACCTTGGATATCTCCGAGTTTTCTATCCGCTCATATGCCGGTCCCGACAGCAGCGCATGCGTACAGGCCGCAATGATTTCCTTGCATCCTGCCTTGCGGAGCGCCTGGGCCGCCCTGGTCAGGGTCCCTGCCGTATCGCACATATCGTCAATAAGAATCACGTTTCGCCCCTTTACTTCGCCGATAATGTTCACCACTTCGGCTTCGTTCTGCCGGGGACGCCGTTTGTCAATGACCGCAAGGTCGGCGTCGAGCCGCCTGGCGTACGACCGGGCCACCTTGATTGCGCCCACATCAGGAGCTACGACTACGACATTGTCGAGTTGCAACTTCCTGAAATAGCTGGTTAGAACACCGGATCCGTATAAATGATCCACAGGCACATCGCAGAAACCCTGAATCTGCGGGGCATGCAGATCCATCGTAAGAATGCGGTGAACACCAGCCGTTGCCAGCATATCCGCCATCAGCTTCGCAGCAATGGAAACACGGGGCTGATCCTTCCGATCCTGCCGCGCATAGCCGAAATAAGGTATGCCCGCCGTGACCCGCTCGGCGGACGCCCGTTTCGCGGCATCGATGAGCAAATGCAACTCGACCCAATGATCCGCCCTGGGCTGCGTGCTCTGGATAATGAAGAGATCCGAACCGCGTATGGATTCGCCATATCGCACATAAATTTCTCCGTCTGCAAAATCCTTGATCGTCAGTTCGCCGAGTTGTTGTCCGTACGCGGCGGCGATTTTCTCCGCCAGCGGCGGA
>JANQSQ010000488.1 GCA_028283985.1 Rhodothermales bacterium
CCCATGCCGTATAGCCTCGAGCCTCGAAGGTGGCGCGCACGCCGCCGCTCGGGAAACTCGATGCATCCGGTTCACCCTGAATCAGGTCACTCCCGGAGAACTCTGCAATGGCGCCCCCACCCTTGTTCGGGGTGATGAAACTGTCGTGCTTTTCGGCCGTCGAGCCGGTCAAAGGTTGGAACCAGTGCGTAAAGTGCGTTCCGCCCCGCTCCTTGGCCCACTCTTTCATGGCCGTCGCCACGGTGTCCGCAACGTTCGGATCGACGGGTTCATTGTTTTCGATAGTGGCGAGAAGCCGGTCGTAGACTTTCTTGGGAAGACGGCTTTTCATGGCCTCCAGGCCAAACGTATTCTCCCCAAAGATTTTCTCGATATCTATGGGAAGGATCGGAGTCTTGATGTCAGGCACGAATTTGGTTGCGGCCTTTATGTTATAATCGTCAATCAATTTGGACATGGCGTGCAGCGTTTGGTGGTCACGTCAGGGGTGTGATACAGGGATGGCGTCAACAGGTCGGCGGGTCTCCTCAGCGCGGCATCGGCCGCGCTGTGCAAAAGGGATGTCAATATTCCGCCAATTCAGTCGTGAATGGTTTGATTTTCCTGGTTTCCTTGAAGGTGCTCAGCACAATGCTGGTTGAAGTGCCGTATACGCCAGGCAACTCCCGAATTTTCGACAGGAGTTGTTCGAGCGTGCTTGTGTTCCGGGAGCGCACCTTCAGTATGTGAGATCCCTCTCCGGTAATCGAATGCACTTCCTGCACTTCCGGGAAAATGAGGACCTCGTTCACGAAATTGTCGTAGTTCGTGGATCCGTCCACGGTTACGCGAATGAAGGAGGTGATGTCCATGTGGAATCGCTTCGGGGCGACCACGGCGTGATAGCCGGTGATCACTCCTCGCTCTTCGAGTTTGCGCATGCGGTCGCTCACGGAGGGCACGGAAAGTCCTACAATTTCCGCCATAGCGTTGCGTTTCATTCGTCCGCTATCCTGTAGCAGGTCAAGAATGGTGACATCGATCTTGTCGATTTGGTGCATGACGTTATTGGATGAATTGGATTCGGGCAGCGGTTCTTGATTTTTGCGATGAAGTCGCCACTATTTTATTAAAAAATTTATAAAAATATGCATGATCGCATTCATAAAATTAGATTTTAACCTATTTTTTACATACAGGTCAGGATCTGCATTCGTCAAGAGGCGATTCGTGGCGGGGCGCTCGCGATGCATGCGAACATGCAGGGCATCCAAACGTACCCATGCAGGATATGTAACGACTCGCTTTTTGAGCAATTAATCAGGGGAACGTCATGCACCGCAGAGATTTTGTCCGCCGCGCAGCGGCCGCAGGAGGACTTCTTGGAATAGGGGCTGCCGCCCCTGCAAAGGCGCTGACGCCGATGATGGAGTTGGGTCGTGGGCCCGGTAACCGGATCGGTGTATCCACCTATTCGTTCTGGCGTTTCGCAGGGGAGAGGGAGGACTACCCGATCGCTTCCTGTATCGAACAGGCCGCGGATATGGGTTTTGACGGGGTGGAGATCCTCCACGTCCAGATGGGTTCCGAAAAGAATGCCCACTTGCAGATGCTCAAGCGCAAAGCCATCGAGTCGGGATTGGACCTGATGGGGTTTTCGACACATCAGGGATTTGTATCGCCGGATGCAGCGAAGCGCCAGGAAAATGTGGACAGGACAAAGCGCCAGATAGATATAGCCTCCGCATTGGGGATTCCCACCATGCGCATAAACACCGGGCGCTGGGGTACGAGCGAATCATTCAATGCATTGATGGCCAATCGGGGCATCGAACCGCCGCTCGAAGGATATACGGACGCGGAAGCCTTCGATTGGGTAATCGATGCCATCGGTTCCTGCATCGATCACGCTGCGGAGAAAGGGGTCGTCTTGGGGCTGGAGAATCATTGGGGCCTCGGGCGTACGCCCGAAGGAGTGCTCCGCATCGTCCGGGCCATTGACTCGCCCTGGCTTCAGGTCACTCTGGATACGGGCAACTTTCTGGAGGATCCTTACGATAAGCTGGCCATGCTGGCGCCGTACACCGTGCTCGTACAGGCCAAGACCTATTACGGCGGCGGCACATGGTATACGCTTGATCTGGATTACGACCGCATCGCGCAGATCATGCGCGACGCTGGTTTTCGGGGGTATGTCTCGCTGGAATTCGAGGGGAAGGAAGACCCTGGCGTAGCGATTCCGAAGAGCCTGGCGTTATTGCGCAATGCGTTCGGGGCGTAGCCGGATCGTAATGCGTCGTCGGGCGGTAGGATGCCGTGTACTATTTGTCCGGGCCCGTAGCTCAGTGGTTAGAGCAGTGGACTCATAATCCATTGGTCGTAGGTTCGAACCCTACCGGGCCCACTTTCCGGCAATGTCGGGCGTCATGAACGGGCGGAAGGATTCGCGTACGTTTCAGAATACGCGAATCAGGCCGTAAAGCGCCACCATCACGATGGAAACGACACTGATCCAGAACAGCGTGTCATAGACGCGCCCCGGCCTGAGCGTCTCGGGGAGATTACGGTAGCGGAAATGCAGCACGGCGAAAACCACAAGCAGCAGGATGACCGTGGTGATGGCGCCGCCGATGGCGACCATGATGGCCGGGAGCTTGATGAGCAGGAAAAGCGCGGCCCAGACCAGCGGAATGATCCAGGCCAGCCATCCGATGGCGTTCCGGCGCGCCTTTGTTTCCTTGAAATCGAACCACCCTATTTGCCCGAAAGCGTCCGCAAAAAGGCGCGTCCAAATGGCAAGTGCGCCGAACAACGTGGAAAAGAGCACCGTGAACGCGCCCGCGAGGAAAAGCGCGCCCGCCCAGTCTCCGAGGCTCTGCGTATACATCCGCGAAAGCGTGCTCACCAGTTCCATGCCTTCGGGCAGAAGCCCCTGTCGATACAGGATCGCCGCGCCCAGCAGATAGAACGCCGCTGTCGTGACCGTGTACACGATCATTGCCGCTATGGCGTCCAGGTACAGCACGCGAATCCAGCCCTTTGCCCGCCGTATCCAGGCGGGGGTCGCTTCGTACGGGCCGGTATGCGCCGCGTACCCCTTCTCGATCAGCCAGTAATTGTAGGCCAGAATCTCGTCGCCGCCGACGCCCGTGATCCCGAACGTGCCTATCGCGATGAGCACCACTTCGGGCGGAAGCCGGAAACCGAATCCCCCCAGAATATCCTCTGTGGAAAACCCGAACGGCGTGTATTGCACAGCGGCGACGCAAAACACGGTCAGCAGCGTGAACAGGCCGATCAGCACCAGGGAAAGTTTCTCGATAGGGGCATACCGGCCGTTCTGGATAATGATCGATACGGCTACGCTGGCCGCAAGACACCAGACCACCACCGGGACTTGCGGAAAAACGAGGGCCAGTACGAGCGCGGTGCCTCCGATCACGCCGCCCACCTGCATCGTCTTGAGCACCATCAGGGTAAGCCAGGTCCATATGGTCCAGCTGGCCTTCCCGAAACGAGGACCCGGCAGGCTGTTCAGCGCCTCCATAGTGGACTGGCCGGAATAGATGGCGTGCTTGCCGAACTCCACCTGAACAGCCACCTTCACGAGGCAGCTGACGAGGATGATCCAGAACATTACGAATCCGGCTTCCGCTCCCCGCCGTGTGGTCGCGGTCAATTCGCC
>JANQSQ010000540.1 GCA_028283985.1 Rhodothermales bacterium
AAAATCCGCAACCGTAACCGGAGAACGATCTTCTTTCCTGAGCGCGGATTGTCCCAGCGTTTTCTGAACGGACATGCAGACACGCGCCGCCCTGCGCACCGCATGGACGGCGACATCCAACTCTGCCTGGTATTTCATAGGGTTGAATGGGTATCGCTTGCAGGATCCCCCGCAGAAACTACTTCGAAAGGCGGAATGCGATCCATAAAATCGTCCGGGCTATCAGACAGCCAGCAGTAATGGCGCAATCCGTTGGTTACGGCAAGATAACGCGCCCCGACGACTCTGTTATATTTCGCGATCTGTTCAAACGCCGCGGATCCTATGCGAACCTCCGGCGCCTTGCATTCCACCATCAGGGACGGGACGCCCTGCCGATCATGCGCGACAATGTCGGCGCGACGGGACATGCCCTGGTACTCGAAGTGCATCTCAACGGCAATAAGAGCCAGCGGATAGCCGCAATCCCGGATGAGAAAATGCAAAAAATGCATGCGCACCCATTCCTCCGGAACAAGGCGCACATATTTTTTGCGTACGGGATCGAAGACGCATCGGGAATCTTTTTCCGCCCCTGATCGGATGCGAAGAGGGCAGGCCGGCAGATTCAGCCGCGGAAAGCCATCTGCTCCGGTCAATCTTTCTGGATAACCGTTATGTCCGGCATGGTCTTGGGCCGGCGATAGAGCGACCCCTTCGAACCGTTTATCGAAACGTTTTGCTGAACCATATCCCAGTTTTTCTCAATTTCGGCTTCGTCCCCGTTGAACGGGGCCGAGCCGGTTCCGGACCGGCCAAAATCGAAAACGTAGAGATTATTGGGAATTCCCAGAAGGACTTGTGTCGGCATCTGCATAACGCAACAGGAAAAACTTGTTGAGGCAAAACCGGAAAATGCACGGGGTGGACATAACACATTTTCCGGTAACAAATTAATGGTAGACCGCCTTTCCTGTAAAGTTTCCTTGAAGATGCGTTTTTTCGGGATTTATGTACGTACGGGGGCTATATCCGCCCAGACCATTCATGTCGTCTCACGCCCCACCCCACTTATATCTGGTCGCGTTAGGGCCTGTTAGCCCCTAGGTGTGTAAACTCACCAGGTTATTCAGTGGGATATCGAGGGATTGGATAGGCGTTCGGTATTTCAAGCTGGCATGTGGTCGATGCCAATTGTATC
>JANQSQ010000213.1 GCA_028283985.1 Rhodothermales bacterium
TGGATAAGCCCGGCGGCAAGTCCGGCACTCGGCCGGATGGGCGTCGAGAATTGCAGAAACTGCATCTGCCTGTCGAAACGCATGATAGCCGCCGACGCCATGATATGCTGTCCTGTGGCTTGCGGCGCCAGGGCCGGATTATAATAGGGGGAGGCGTCGCCGCGCGCGTCTGCGGCAAGCGCATTCCCCAGCGCCATGCCGCGGGCGCCAAAGCCCATTCTCGAAAAGGCCCCCGCCGACTGCCCCCATGCGTTGGCCGCCGGCATAAGGGCCAGCAATCCGAGGAGGCAACGGATCGTATTATGCGCCATTCCTGCGGTCATTCGAGCACCTGGATTTTCCCGTGCGCGGCCTGTCCGCCGACCACGGCGTAGAAATACACCCCGTTCGCCACCCGGAATCCGTTGTGGTCGGCTCCGTCCCATGTGACTTCGCGCTCGCCTCCGGCGCCGGCGTTTGCGGCCAGTTCGCGCACGAGATTCATCCGAAAATCGAATATGCGAATGCGATCGGCGCCCCCGTCCGAATCGTACCGGATGCGAACGAACCGGTCGTTGGCAGGCGAAAACGGATTCGGATACGCATAGGTGTCCACATCCGGCTGGTCATCGGTTGGCGTATCCGGGTGCAACGGCACATCGGTTCGATAGATGCGCCAGGTGGCCCCGCCGTCCGTGCTCTTCATGAGCCCGTCCGATGTGCCCACCCACAGCGCCGCGTCCGTCGTGGCCACGGAATACACGGAGAGGTCCGGGCGCACGATCCGATCAGGGTCCTCGGCGTCCCGGAAATGGCGGATCGTTCGCCAGGTCACGCCGCCGTCGCGCGTAACGAACAATCCGTTTTCCCCGGCGACATACACCGTCCTGCTTCCCCGAAAGGCGAAATCGTGGACTTTTTCGCCAAGGAGCATCTGCTCGAACGTCTCGCCCCCGTCCCTGCTCACGGTCACGCCGTACTGCTCCGGCGGCCCCTGCCGGGCCGGATCGTTCACCGGCCATGTGGCCATCCAGATTGGATTTTGCCTTGGATTTTGCCCTCGTCCCCCGGGCAGGGGCTGCTCTTCTATGGAAGTAACCCAATTGCCCGTCAGTGAAAATGCCGTGCCGTCGGCGGTGAATCGTTGCCACGCCAGGCCATCGTACGACCGGTTCAAGCCGCCCGCCGTACCGGCCCAAATCGCACCGGCCCGGTCGACCAGCACACTGAATCCGTGGTGGTTCAGGTGCCCGTCCATCTCGTCCCGCGACACGGGCGACACGAAAAAATCGTACGACGAATCCGGGTGAATGGCATGCAGAAAATCGGGGGGCAGCACGACGCGCTCCCAGGTCTGCCCGGCATCCCGGGATCGACGTATGCCGCTTGCCCAGGCCGCAATCCATACCTCGTCGCGCCCCGGTTCGTAGTCGATATCGAAGGGGGGGCTTTGCTCCGGAACGATGACAGGCAGGGCAGGCAACACGGATACGCCGTATTCCTCGGTGGCATCGTCCGGGTCGTCCAGATGAGACGGGCGCCAGCTAAAGGTTGCGCCCCCGTCCGTGGAGAAAACATACCCGGCCACGCTGTGGATCGCCTGGCCGTCCTCCATTCTCGAAGAACCGATGCCTGCCCACACAAAAACGCCTTCCACGTCCAGCGAATACACGTTAAGACGTCGGGCCGCCAGCGAATCGACATCCGCCACGAACCAGGTGCGCCCGTCGTCCGGGGTCATATTCAGAAACGGCCCGACCCACAACCTGTCGCCCTCCGCATGCAGGTTCGTCACGCTGTTGCGCAGAATGCCGGCCGCAGGCAAGAATTCGTCTGTCCGGCCAAACTGGCCAAACTGGGCCCACCCCTGTGGAACGAGCAGAATACCGGTCAATATGATAAAGAATACCCGTCTCATTCCACCACCGTGGTTGCTTCTACGATATCGCTGAGAAGACCGGCCCTATCTCTGGCCTGGAAGGCCAACGTGGTCACCCCGGGGTCATTCGACGAGTCAATCCGCACGACGCGCGTATAGCGGCCATCGGCAGCCTCCGCATCGCCATCCGTCCCCTCGTCGAACATGCCGATCTTTGTCCCGGGTCTTTCCACATTCCAGAATTCGACCGAGGCGATATTGGAAAGCCCGTCCGGATCGGATACGAC
>JANQSQ010000123.1 GCA_028283985.1 Rhodothermales bacterium
CCGGGCGCGGAAGACGCCGACCGCGAAAAACTCAATGCGGGCGTATGGCGGTATCACCCGACGCAGCACATCTTCGAAGTGTTTGCGTACGGCACCAGCAATTCCTGGGGGCTGGACTGGGATGCGCACGGGCAACTGTTCCTGACCGCCTGCGTCATTCCGCATTTGCATCACGTGATTCCCGGCGCCCGCATGATGCGGCAGGCCGGCCAGCATTTCAATCCGTACGTGTACGACGATCTGGACCCGATCAGCGACCATGTGCACTGGGTGGGCAATCTGGGACCCCACGCAGGTAACCGGCGGTCCGGTGCGGCGGGCGGCGGGCACGCCCATGCAGGCGCCATGATATACCAGGGGGGCTCGTGGCCGGAAACATACCACGGACGCATTTTCATGCATAATATCCACGGATTCCGGGCGAACACGGAAATCCTCGAACGAAGCGGCTCCGGGTACGTGGGCCGGCACGGAGAAGATTTTCTGCTGACCCATGACAGTTGGTCCCAGATGCTGGACCTCGTATACGGCCCGGACGGGTCCGTGCATGTCATCGACTGGTACGACAAAAACCAGTGCCATCACGGGAACCCCGAAAGCCACGACCACGAGACCGGGCGCATCTACCGGATTTCGCACGAGAACGACGAGTGGACGCCAGTCGACCTGGAGCGACTCTCTCCCCTGGAACTGGTCGAACTCCAGATGCACCCGAACGACTGGTATGTGCGCACCGCGCGGCGCATCCTGCAGGACCGGGGGCCGGACGAAGCCGTGCGCGAAGCGCTATGGACCCGGTTCGAGGAAAATCCGGACGAGACGCGGAAGCTGCGGGCGCTCTGGGCGCTGCATGTGACCGGCGGCCTTTCGGACGAGTCGCTGACCGGCCTGCTCGACCACGAAAACGAACACGTCCGGGCATGGGCGATCCATCTTCTGGCCGAAGACCGGGACGTTCCCGAAGAGGCGGCGCAGGCATTCGCACGGATGGCCGGGGAGGATTCTTCCGCCCTGGTCCGGCTCTACATCGCAAGCGCCCTCCAGCGCATGGCTCCCGACCGGCGATGGGATGCGCTGGACGCCCTCACGAAACGGGCCGAAGACGCCGCAGACCGGAATATCCCGCTGATGGCCTGGTATGCCCTGGAGCCTCTGGCGCCGATGGACATGCCGCGGGCCATGGACATGGCGCTCTCGGCCGAGTTGCCCCGTATCCTGTCGTTCACCGTCAGCCGCATCGCGGCTACG
This sequence comes from Rhodothermales bacterium, assembly GCA_028283985.1. Taxonomy (GTDB): domain Bacteria; phylum Bacteroidota; class Rhodothermia; order Rhodothermales; family VXPQ01; genus VXPQ01. The sequence goes on from JANQSQ010000123.1 coordinate 1,249, forward strand.
GGCACGGAAGAGGCGCTCGCCCTGTTGTCCGGGTACCTGGGCACGCTGGAAGACGCGGATAAACAGGCCGTGATTATCGACGGCCTCAACCAGTTCGTAGAGCAGGCGGAAAGCGACGAACAAGACGATTAAAGATGCTCTGATGGAAGCGGACTTAATCGGAGTATCCTTAAAGTTGGGGTATATTCCCCGATAATTTTTTCACGCAACCTGTAACGGAATCCATGCGGGAAACCATGAAAGGCCCGGATCACGAGGGCAATCAGGCGCTTTCAGGCGTCCAACTCAAGGATATCGAAAAAACGCTTCCCCTCCGGGTACTCTCCGAGGAAGACTGGGAACACTGGACCACCTGGGGCTATGTGATCGTGCACGACGCCATCCCCCCCGACCATGTCGAGCGCCTGAAGGCTTTTTTATGGGAATTTCAGGAAATGGACCCCAACGACATGTCCACATGGAGCGCAACGGACCGGCGGGCGCACGGGATGGCGGAACTCAACAATTCAGGTATGGTGGAGGTGTACAATCACCAACTCCTGTGGGACACCCGGCAATCGCCCCGCGTATACAACGCGTACGTGGACATCTGGGACCGCGAGGATTTGTGGGTCACCATCGACCGGGCGAACCTGAACACGCCCAACCGGGACGGACGCAAGTTCGGGGGCTTCATCCACTGGGATGTGGACACCTCGCAGGATCCGCTGCCGGTGAACGTGCAGGGAGTGCTGTCCCTCGTGGATACGGACGCGGAAGTCGGCGGATTGCAATGCGTGCCTGAACTGTTCCGCACCTTTGACGAATGGGTCAAAACGCAGCCTGCGGACCGGGACCCGTTTCGGCCGGACACGACCGGGTTCGAAGTGCAGTTCATCCCGCTGCGCGCCGGGGACCTGATTATCTGGAATTCCCTGCAGGCGCACGGCATCCGTCCGAACACGTCGAAGAATCGGGTACGGATGGCGCAGTACGTCTCCATGTACCCGGCCAGCGAAGACAACGAGAATATCCTCCGGCAGCGCATACATTCCTGGCGCGAATGCGAACCGCCCAAGGGCATCGCCTTCCCGGGCGACCCGCGCGAACTGGAAAAGAAAGTGTACGGACGCGCTGAGTTGACCGACCTCGGCAAGCGATTGCTGGGGCTGGAGCGTTGGAACGGGGCGTGAGGGAGTGGGATACCCCTCATGAATAGCCGTTATGACGGACGAGGCGGACGACGATAAAAAAGCGATTCACCGGCTCACCAGTGTATCTCTGTGCATGCAACGGAGCATGAGTATTGAGGGTACTTCCTTGCCCGTTGCCGTAACACACTTTTTCTTTGACTCCATTGGCACAGCAGCTGAAGCGTGAGACAATATTAAACCGGTCCGGCTTCGAAATCAGCTCCAACGCGGTGCCACCACTTCGAAAGAAGGACTACCATGTGGTGAAAAAGCCCATGGACGGCGATGCGCCGAAGAATTTCGTACGTGTTTACGCGTATGGAAAAGTACGGCGGGATACACCGCGGAAATGGCCCGCATACATTGCCAAAGTGGGTCACAAATGGTACCCCAATGAGTCTATTACGGAACACCTGCTGACCCGAATAGGACAACTACTCGATCTGAAAATGGCGCGATCTTCCCTCCGCTCGGCCCATGGCCAAATCCGTTTTCTGAGTCGATATTTTCTCAGTCCCAAACAAAATCTCGTTCACGGAACCGAGATATTCGCAGGATATCTGGAAGACGAAGCATTTGTAAAAGAAGTAGAGCGGGCTGGCGCAGACCGGGACTTATTCACATTTCAATTCGTCCACAAGGCGATTCGTTCGGAGTTTCCCGACCAGGAATCCTCCATTTTGGAAGCGTACACCCGCATGCTTGTCTTCGACGCCATTGTAGGCAATAACGACCGCCACCATTACAATTGGGGAGTCGTGGTGCACCCGCATCCCGAACACACGCCTTACTTCTCGCCGATTTACGACAGCGCTCGAGGGCTTTTCTGGAACGATCCCGAGGAAAAACTACAAGGCATCGAACAGGACCCGGACCCTAATCGGTTACCGGCATTTCTTGACAGATACATAAAAAATTCGCGACCAAAGACCGGCTGGGAAGGAAAAAACAACCTGAATCATGTCTCCCTGATAGGCAATATATACAAGGACTACCCCGTTCTCCGCCCGGCACTGGTGAACCTTTGCGATCCTCGACTCGTACAAAAAATGCAGGAGGTGCTCGACAGCGAATTCAACCTGCTCATGAGTGCCTTGCGCCGGAGAATGATCCTGCGTTGTCTGCAACGACGCCTCGAACTTTTATCCGATGCGTTGCAAACCGGGAGTGCCCCATGATCGAAAACCTGAAAAAAATACTATCCCGGGAAGGAGGACGTGAATACATTGAACCCTCAAAAGAGGAAAAAGCCGACTTCCTTTTGCGGCACGGCGATGTGGAAGTAGGACGCCTGTCCCTTCGCGAGGGAAAATGGCATTTCGAATACACCGATGACTTCCGGCATCAAACGGACATCCGTCCCATCGTGAATTTTCCCATTCTCGACAAGCACTACGAATCCGATACGTTGTGGCCGTTTTTCGTAATCCGTATTCCCGGTCTGAAGCAGCCTGCGGTCCAGCGCGAAATCGAGGAGAAGGAACTCGACGAACGCAATGAGGCTCAACTCCTCAGACACTTTGGCAAAACCTCGATCGCCAATCCGTTCATCCTGATCCCGCAAGATTAAAAACCTTTCCGCGTAGCTGAGCCCGAGTGGCTTCAGACACGCTCCTCCCGCCCTTCACGCTGGAGCATCTCTGAGGGGGTCTGCGAGCGCTCCTGTGTCATGGAACGCAGCCGAGCCGCTAACTCGTCAAACGCAGGGTCCACTTCCGCCGAAAGCGTCTGGCGCAGAATTTCACGATGCTCCGCTTCCACCGAACGCCCGTGACGCACCGCACGCCGTTTCAGCCGAATGAACAGATCGTCGTCAAGATTACTAACTTGCAAATTTTCAGGCATCATAACCTCCGGGATATGGTAACAACATATAATGCTTACACGGCCATGCAGGTTTTCCGGAACAGGGCGTTCCTGTTCTGCTTTTTCGCACTCGGATTCACTCCTTCTATCGGGACCGCGCAGCAGCCGGCTCAGGCCGTCATCGCCGGGGAACAGATGCTGTATCATCCGATCAGCATCACGTTCCGGGGCCCGGAAGCCTCCGAAACCGGCACGC
>JANQSQ010000560.1 GCA_028283985.1 Rhodothermales bacterium
TACGGATGCACGGCAGGGGCGGGGAGTTCGTGTGGGGGGCAGATGGTGTAGGGGGGAGGGGATCGGAACAAGGCTGTAACATTATGCCTTAAATTCCGCCGAAATTTTCCAATTAAGACGGACCACCTCTTTTTACCCGGGCCAACGCGCCGACACATCGAACTCGAATAGTTCTTTTTTTGAATTCCGTTTTCGGATTACTCGACACTCGATATTGTCAAAACCCAAACGTCCCAGCATTGCTGCGTAAAGCCTTTCCACAGACAAAAGTACGCCATAGAACACCGAATTTCCCACGATATAGTGAATCTCTGCTCCCTTGTTCAGCACCAAGATCAACGAATTAAAATGCTCCCAAATGTCCTCGAAATATTTAGCAACGTAGTTCGCCAATATTTTTCCGCTCTTGTTGTCGTAGTGTGCTATCCTATCTAATGCAGTTTCCAGCATAGGGTGTTTGAACATTTCTCCCGGTCGTTCCCAATCGCTTAGTCGACTGGTTGCAATGCCCCATGTACCACCGATTGCCGACCAATCCAGTTCGCCGGCCGCTCGGCCGTTATCCAGAAACCCGAGCCAATACATGTAGGGTCGCAATTCGCGAATGTACGACATCCGGTTTACGTATGGAGGAGACGTAATCGTCAAATCAAAGTATCCATCTACCGCTTCCGACAGCATTCTCGCGTCTCCAAACACCACATATCCTGCCCCTTCCGGGCTTTGTTCTGCACCATCCAATACGAATCGCACATCGCCATTGAATATCTGAGCCATATCTATCTGAAGGGGGATACGCAATTGTCTATCATCTTTGAAGGACATCGACTGGTGATTGAAGGAGGCGTTTGATAGCTTAATTAGTGTTCGACAAAACGCCACCAAAAGCAGATCACGTTCTGGAGAATTTTCCTTGCTCCCTGCTTCAATACCAGCCCTAAGTGCGCAAAGAAACTCTAACGCTTCCGGGCACCACCATCTCTCGATGTTGTGAATAGGGGGGGCTTTCACGGGTTCAATCTTTCCTCGTGTCACTTTTTCTATTACCTGTGAACATCTGTCGCGAGTTGAGGCTATCAAGGCACTGGAATATCGAGCTGTTTTCGTCTGACCGAGCCAGACCAGGAACGGGTTGATATCCGTTGTTACGCTTTCGTGGCCGTGGTATGCAGCACTCAATGCCGTCGTTGCCGTTCCGCAAAATGGGTCCAACACGCGCAACGGGTGTACATATTGGTCCATCAGTTCTTCAACTATCTTAACCGAGTATGCGGGTGTCAGCCGTAACCAGCCGTGCCGTCCCGTATTCGCATTGAACTTATGCGTATAGTCGGCTCTTTGCAGTAATTTTTCTCTGGCAATTGCACTCATATTGTCTCTGGAGACAAAAGGGTTTTCAGAATCATGTCTATCTCTTCACGAAACGTAGACCTGTTCCGTTCAAAGAATCCGGCCAAGTCATACCCAACGACATCCTGCATGAAGTCATAGGTCGATATTAGCGGATTTGCTGAACCGACGATGCCAGTTACAACGGACCATTTCTCGGCGCGATATCGCATCAGTACATCGCTATCGATTTGTCCTGACAAGATCACGGCGCATGGGAAATACCCTTTCGTGTAGGCTGTGGCGGCGTTTGCGATATCGGCATTCTGCCTCTTGGAATCTTTACTCTTGTAGCCCTGCCGGACCTCGAAAATTGTACCCGTCAGGCTCCCGAACACTTTTTCGTCGACATCCAGCATCCTTGCAGAGTCACGCATCCATTCGTAGAACCGGTCCCGTTTCTTTTTGTCGCCGATCTTGCCAAGCGGAACTCGCCCATCCAGATACAATGTCCGTTTTCGTCCACTTGCCGATGTTACCTGATATGACCAGATAACGTCTTCCTCGGATAAGTCGAGAGAGTCCTTCATGACTCTACGAAAAAGCTTTTCACAGCCAATCCCAATCTGCCGGTAAATGCTTGTCATGCCGCCTGCCGCCTTGTGGGCCGCGTACATCATCGGATTGTCCAGACCGAACCAACTGTAGAAGGCATCTCTCTGATACAACTCCCGGAATTGTTCAAGCGTCAGCCCTTCACCTTTTGCCCCCTGACCGAACTTCGGCTTGTAACGTGCGCAGACTCGGATCGCATCCAGCACGATCTGCAGATATTCATCATCCTTGGTACTCATACCATACTCATTTTTGTTGTGCATCAGGGTAGGTATGCTGACCCTTATGGCGACTCGGTGTACGACCCAAACTGCTGACGGTGTCAATGTGCTATCTTGTCGTGGGCCAGTGTATTGAGTCAAGTGCCTATGAGAAGTACGACCGGGGGCCGCTCTACTGTATCCTCCTCCTGTTTTTTCCTGCTCGTTCAGCACCAACTCGAATTCGGGCGTACCTGCTAAACTGGGTAAGCGGGGTTATTGTTCAACAGGGACGCGCCCTTTTTCTTCTTTTCTCCTCGTTTATTTATTCGTGGAGAAAAGTGTTTACGTGCGCTGCCCGATCGGCAGTGTACGTTTTCCTTGTGGGCCGACATATGCGGCCTTCGGGCGAATCAGCCTGTTGTCTTCCCATTGTTCCTTCAGGTGAGCACTCCAGCCTGCCGTTCGGCTTAATGCGAAGATGGGCGTGTACAGGTCGATAGCGATGCCCAGCGCGTAGTAGATGGAGGCGCTGAAGAAATCCACGTTGGGATACAGGCTTTTCTCCGCCTTCATAATTTCCATCATCTCCAGGCTCATTTCATACCATTTCAGGGAGCCGATTTCCTCACCGAGTCCTTTGCCCATGTCTTTGAGAATGCCGGCGCGCGGGTCCATCGTTTTGTAGACACGGTGCCCGAAGCCCATGATGCGTTCCTTCTTTGCAAGTTTTGCCGCGATATAGTCGGCGGGTCGTCGACCGGAACGGTCGATTTCGAGCAACATGCGCATGACTTCCTGATTGGCTCCACCGTGGAGCGGACCTTTCAGCGCGGCAATGCCGCCTGTTACCGCCGAGTACATATCCGATAGCGTTGCTCCGATCACCCGACTGGCAAAGGTAGAGGCGTTCAGCCCGTGTTCGGCATGAAGCACCAGGCATGTGTCGAACGTACGTTCGGCCATCTCTCCGGGTCTTTCGCCATTGAGCATGTAGAGAAAATTGTGCGCATGCGAACAATCCGTGCGAGGAGCTACCGGTTCTTTTCCTTTACGCAACCGGTCGATCGCTGCAATGATCGAAGGAACACGCGCAACGATCCGGATTGATTTTCTGTAGTTCGCCTCAGGCGATCCGTCATCGGCCTCGTCGTCGAACAGACTTAGTGCAGAAACCGCCGTTCGGAGGGACGCCATGGGATTGGCGTCTTTGGGTATGCGGCGTAAAATACTCCATATGCCTTCCGGCAGGACGAGGGCTGCCCGTAATTGTTCTTTGACCTGGTCGAGGCGAGCCTGATTAGGAAGGTCCCCGTCGTGGAGAAGGCAGAAAACTTCTTCGTAGGAAGTGTTTTGGGCGAGATCGCGGATATCGTAGCCGCGATACGATAGTTGTCCAATTTTCCCGTTGACAAAAGCAATGTGTGAATCCAATGCAACGACATCAGCCAGTCCCTGCACCTTCACTGCCGGCGTATTTTTTGATTTTTCGGGGTCTTTCGATACGTTGTTTTGAGCAGAGGCTGGCATGATGGGGGGTTATGTGGTATTTACGCGGGCAGCTCCGGGCGTGTCCGCTAAACTGTGTAAGCGGGTTTATTGTTCAACAGGGACACGGTCCCCGTAAAGTATGACGAACTGGTTGAGCGCTGCCTCGATAGTACGCTTGCCTATCGTCTTGAGCAAGCCGCCCTCCCCGAAAATATTCCGGGTGTCCCCCTTGAAATCCTTTAGCATTTCGTCCAGAAGCTCCTGCTGTCTGGCTGTAAGTTCGGTCATTGGCTTCACCTCCTGACTAAACTATATATACGAGTGACCACTTACACAGTTTGCAGGACACGCCCGCTGTTGGCTATTTCGGAGGACACAACTAGGTTAAACGCTTTTATAAGCGGACAATGAATGACATTCTGCAAGCGGCTGTTATTGCGGCCCTCGAAGCGGAGGAACGGGCGTACAGAACGGTTCCCTGGATGAGCGATTCCAGGCGGGACCGGGCGGCGGATGCGCGGGCGGAGGTTGCGCGAGCGAAGCGCGGCGAAGTGCGGGGGTTCGCA
>JANQSQ010000564.1 GCA_028283985.1 Rhodothermales bacterium
GGCGAACAGCTACGGCAGCTTGCCGCCGGATGCCTTCACCTTCCGATCCGGGGTCACGACGATCGTGGATACGGGCGGGCCCGGCTGGCGCACCCTCCGCACGTTCATCGAACAAACGGTGGATCATGCGGAAACCCGGGTGCTGGCGTTTCTGAATATCGTCGGCCAGGGCATGAAGGGCGAGCCCATCGAGCAGGATCTGTCCGACATGGACCCCAAACTGACGGCCATGGCCGCCGGGCTGCACGCGGATGTGGTCGTGGGCGTGAAACTGGCCCATTACCTCGGACCGGACTGGACGCCCGTGGAGCGGGCTGTGGAGGCGGGGCGGCAAGCTGGTATTCCCGTGATGATCGATTTCGGGAGAGCCGAGCCCCCGTTGCCGCTGCGAGAGCTTTTCCTGGATTACCTTCGCCCCGGCGACATCTTTACCCATGCGTATGCGGCGGTATCACGCCGCGAAGCCATTGTGGAGGACGGGGTGCTGCGGCCCTTTGTGCTTGAAGCGGCAGACCGCGGCATTGTGTTCGATGTGGGGCATGGCGGCGGCAGTTTCGTCTATTCCGTGGCGGTTCCCGCGGTGGAAGCGGGCCTCTGGCCGCATACGATCAGCACGGACCTGCATACCGGCAGCATGAATCATGGCATGAAGGACATGGCGGTCGTCATGTCCAAATTTCTCAATCTCGGCATGCCGCTCGAAGAAGTGATCCGCGCCTCGACCTGGACCCCGGCCCAAGTGATACAGCGGGACGAACTGGGGCATCTGGATGTGGGGGCAGAGGCGGATGTGACTGTGTTCCGGGTCCGTGCAGGGAATTTCGGATTCTGGGATATAGAGGGGTATCGGATGGATGGCGCCCATAAAATCGAAGCCGAACTCACAGTGCGAGCGGGCCGCGTTGTGTGGGATCTGAATGGCATTTCCAAGCAATCATGGACCGCGGAGTGACTTTTTACGTAGGGACGTATTCGGAGCGGGGAAGCAAGGGAATCTACACCGGGCAATTCGACCTGCAATCCGGCGCCATGCGGATCACCGGCCATGTCGGGGGGATACAAAATTCCTCCTTCCTGACCCTTGACGCCTCCGGGAAGTTTTTATATGCGGTCAGCGAGACACTCGAATTCGAGGGCGTGTTTGGCGGGGGGCTGCATGCGTTCGGCGTCGACAACGGGTTGCATCCGATCAATGCGGTACCCACGCACGGTACCGATCCGTGCTACGTGGCGTTTACGCCGGACGGGCGGTTCGTGCTCGTTTCCAATTACACCAGCGGGAGTCTCGCCGTGTTTGCGGTGCGCGAGGATGGCGGGGTAAGCGAGGCGGTTGCCTTCGTGCAGCACGAGGGAGCTTCCGGCGTGAATCCTGCGCGGCAGGAAGGGCCACATGCGCATTGCATCGTGCCCGATGCGACGGGCCGCTATGCGGTCGTAGCCGACCTGGGGCAGGATCGGGTACTGGTGTACCGGCTTGGCGAGGATGGTGGTTTGCATCCTGCCGACCGGCCCACCGTCGATCTGGCGCCGGGCGCCGGGCCCCGGCATTTCGTATTCCATCCCGGCGGGACTCGCGCTTTCGTGATCAACGAGTTGGGCTCCACGGTCACGGCTTTCGACTGGGACGCTGCACAGGGCCGTCTCACGGAAACGCAGACGATCACTACGTTGCCGGAGGATTTTGTCGCACGAAACGATTCGGCGGACCTGCATGTGCATCCGAACGGGCGGTTTCTGTACGGATCGAACCGGGGGCACGACAGCATTGCGGTATTCGAAATCGCTTCGGATGGACTGCGGCCCGTGCAGCACATCCATACCGGCGGACACTGGCCGCGCAATTTCTGCATCCATGACCGTTTTCTGCTGGTAGCCAACCGGCACACGGATCACATTGCCGTTTTTGAGATCGACGAGGTGACCGGAAAGTTGTCAGCAACCGGTCAGGGGCTCGATATGCCTTCCCCTGTGTGTATTTGTTTTGCCTGAAGGGGACAGGTATCTATATGGACTTGTCCTGGTTTCATGCTGCAAGAGGTAATTACCCCGCAGGTTATGTTTGAGGGAAACAGGTGTCTGTATGGATCCGTTGTTGTAACCCGTATGCACTCGAAATCTCTGCAATCCGCTCGAATCCGTACCCGATCCACCCCGAACCCATACGTATATTCCTCATGCTCCGTACCTCTTTCGCATTCACCGCCTCACTACTCCTCCTGACCGGGTGCGCCCCACAGGCCGATCCGGATACCGTGGAGAGTCCGGCAGAAGAAGCTGCTCCCGTGCTGTATAGTTCGCTGGAAACGATCGACATTGAAACGGGGGAGCGCGCCGTCGTGCTCACGCTCCCTGCGCATTTCGAGGCGCCCAACTGGTCGCCCGACGGGACCTATTTCCTGTTCAACTCGGGGGGCAGGATATTTCGTTTGCCGGTGGAAGGAGGCGAGCCTGAACTGGTCGATGCCG
>JANQSQ010000582.1 GCA_028283985.1 Rhodothermales bacterium
TCATATGTCCCACGAACAAAACGTTCAGTTTGCCCCGGGCTGTCCGTTCCCGGCGTTTGGCTTCGACATCCTGTTGGGGCAAGACCGTTGCATCGTCAATGGTGTTGGGAATGACCACACGTTTTTCTTCAGGGATGGCGCTGGCGCACTGCCTGGAAAGTCCTTCCGAGAGGAATACGAACTTGTCTACGCGGTCCACCAGGCGACGGGCGGTCGCCGACCTCATGGCTGATTCGAACAGGGAATGAAAGTTGCCCCGATGCACCACTGCAATGATCCGTTGATCTCGCCGGGTGGCGGGCAGAGTGATCAGCATGTCTCGATAGTGACCCGCCGAGTCGGGAGAAATCGAAGGCCACAGGATTGTTGCTTGCGGGTAACGTTTCAGTGACTTCCTGAGTTGAGGGCGTACTCGCAGAAAATGCGCCAGCCGCTTCGCCTTGGATGTGGCCTCCACAGGGGGCTCCATATTCAGACGGTGTACGTCTGTGGCTCTGTCCAGGAGTTCTGCGAGTCGCCTGGTAGCGAGTGTTTGCCCGTCTATAGGAGGCGGGAAGCGCCCGACAACGAGAAGAGTCATGACAATTTGGCAAGTTTTGAGCGTCTCAGCCGGGGCATTAGCCATTTCAGAGACATCGTTCCCATAGCTTGAAAATATATGCGATATATCCCAAACGAGTTGTATATGGTGCAGTCAAAATCACATCTTGATACGTTGGAAAATTCCGTCTATCTGTAATGTATGCCCGGAAACAGGATCCAAAAATCCGGGTTCGATTGCGATCATTCGAAAGCCGTTTTTCGTCATGAGTTCGAGCATTTTATCAAAAAGGATTTCGTCCTTGTACAATGGCACAAGGGACATTTCAACCTGGATGAATTTTATATAAGGAAGCGATTCTTTTGCCCCGTTAATAACTCGGCTGTCAAATCCTTGCGTATCTATTTTCATGTATACATTATTATGTTCGTCACACAAATCCCGGAATAACGAATCCAATGTTTTGATGTGAATTTTCTGTTTTCCAGTGTATATGGAAGCAGGCGCAGCTTTTGCATGTAGAGGCAATATGTCAAGAAAAGAACTGCTTACCAGATTTTCAGAAACATTAATGTGTCTTTTCTCTTGTACATCTCCAAGAGCAAAGTTGAAAATTTTCCAGTGTGGATCGGAGGATGTTCTTTGTTGCAGTGATTCATACGCTTCGCGCAATGGTTCAAAAGATATTATTTTCCCCTTATATCCAAGATAGTTTCTTAGTTCGTAACCAAATTGTCCGGTATTGGCCCCGATGTCAAGAACAACGTCGATATCATTCTTCTCCAGAAGATACGTTTTTCTTCCAAGAGGGTGATACAGGGAACGTGATCGAGATACGTCGATACCCAGTTTCCAGAGGATGTCCTGAATTCGCTGTTTTACACGCATGTCCGCTTCAGTGTATGGCAGGATCTCTGCTCAGGTTAGCAAAGATCGTATCGGCAAAGGCATCGGCGGAATGCGCTTCTGCAAACCGTCGGGACGCTTCGGGATCGAAGAACGATGAAAATTCCGGCTGATCCACAAATCGTCTTATACCTCTAGAGAGTGCTTCTAATGAGGTGGCGTCAACGGCCAGGCCCAATGCGTTACGGGTAATTTGCGCCCCTACCAACCCAAAATCCGACCCCAGTACCGGCACACCGGCTTCAGCTGCTCGTATGAGCACTCCTGATGAACCGATATGCCGCTGATAAGCCACCAAAATAAAATCTGCGCTGTCGATATAGCATTGCAGGGTTTCATCCGGAACATATCGATCGTCTATGATGATTTCAACAGCCGTCGAAGATCGTACATGGTCGAGTTTTTGATACACTTCATCGCGTTCCCGGGGATCTACAGGACCAGTGAGAACAAGGCGTAACAGGCTTTGTGTCGATTTCGGGAGCAGTGGCAGCGATTCGAGGATACGCATAACGCCTTTTCGCCGATTTAATCCCCCGAAGAGCAGTGCTGTGCGACGGCTATCCGTTTTGTCGATATCGAGTCGTAAATTATCGTGCTGCAAGGATGATCTATACGTGATAATGCCGTCCGGCAGAACAAGAGCCTTGTTCCGTTTTCCCAGCCGGTTAATAAAGGGAACGGCATAGGGGTCCAGCGAGAACACGGAGGCCAAATGCGGATTGGTCAACGATCCGGACAAAAGTATGCGCTTTTGTAGCCTGCGCATGCGATCAGCTACGGAATGGGGAGGCGATCCAAGAGATGTATAGTGAAAGGATGGTCTGAAATAAATGCCCGATATGGTGATTGGAAAATCAAACCGAAGACCGGTCCATAGAGACGTCTGGACATGATCAAAATACATCAACAGGCAGTGATCAGGTTTATGATTAAGGATGGCCTGTTTAACCATTTTGCCTTGGGTTATATCCCGTTGGATAAAATCATATGTCGATTGATTCGAAAAGCCAATTTTTTCCGAATGCGTCGATAATACGACACCGTTATTTTGGTGAGCATAGATATAGTCGGTTATATCCGGAAAAATGTGAATAAAGTCAGGATGGAGGGCAAGTCTCAGGGTTCCGGAGCGTCCTCTTGAAACCCAGTTCTCCACCAGCATGCGCACATACGATCCATGATGACCGCTCGCATACGCGTTGAAAATCAATATGTTTTTATCCGACATGCCGCGTATCAAAATGGCTGTGTGGCCTCAAAGGAAGTGTTACGGTTGAAGCGAGGTTGCCGTCAGTTCCGAGGCCCATCCCTGCAGGGTTTTGCGAACCGGATGCCGCCACAGGGGAACAGCGACAACAAGCGCATAGGAAATCAATAGCAGAAAAATAAGAAACCAGGGGTGCAGGAGA
>JANQSQ010000601.1 GCA_028283985.1 Rhodothermales bacterium
GCCCGGCCATGTGCGCAGTCTTGCCGTGCGGCAGGTCGGGAATACCTGGCGCGTCCAGACGCAGGCGACCGATGCATCCGCCCCGCGCGAACTGGCGGCGTTTCGTCCGTCGGCGGCCCGGCCGCTTAGTGCAGAAGGCGCCCAGCGCGTCGCTTTGCAGAATCTGCACGGACTTGCCGCATATCCGGATTTCGTGATTGTAGCCCCCGATGCGTTTCGTTCCGCTGCGGAGGAGTTGGCGGAACACCGGCGCAGGGATGGACTCGACGTGCTGGTGATGGATATTCGCGAGATATACAATGAGTTTTCCGGGGGGCTTGTGGACGTGCGCGGGTTGCGCGATTACCTGCGTTTTTTGTACGACCGGGGTAACGAGGCCGGCAAGCCACTCCGATATGCCTTGCTCTTCGGAGACGGGCACTACGATTATCGTAATCTGGGCAGTGGGGACGATCTGGCGGTTTTTGCGAACTGGATTCCACCCTATGAAACGGAAGAATCGTTCCACCCGATCGCATCATACACCAGCGACGATTACTTTGGTTTGCTGGATGCGGATGAGGGAGTATGGGCTTGGCCCGTTGGGCCCAGCCCGTCGAGTGTTGTGGGGTGGGAACGCGTCGATATAGGCATCGGGCGGTTTCCTGTACAGACTCCGGAAGAAGCCGCGGCCATGGTGGCCAAGATCAAGCATTACGAGGATCCTGCTACGCACGGTTCCTGGCGCAAGCAGTATCTGCTTGTGGCCGACGACGCGTACAACGCTCAACGGGCAGTGAAAGAACATATTCCGGATCTGCATACCCAGAATACGGATGTGGTGGCCGAACTGCTTGCGCGGGAGTATCCGCAGATCGATCTGCGCAAGGTGTACGGTATTTCTTACAAGCGGGTATTTTCCAACGGTTGGCGTCTGCCCGAGATGGAGGGGGCTGTCCTGTCCAGTCTGGAGGACGATGGCGTACTGGTCATGAATTACAGCGGGCACGGGGGAGAAAACGCCCTTGCCCAGGAAGAAATTTTCACCCTTGAAGATGGGCGGGAATTGCGCAATTACGACCGCCTGCCGCTGTTCATTACCGCGACCTGTTCGTATGGATGGTGGGATCTGTCCGGGAGGCAAAGCGCTGCGGAGGTGCTCCTGCTCAACGAGCGCGGAGGCGCCATTGCGCTGATGACGACGGTCCGCCTGGTCTATACGAGTACGGGACTCGACGAGTTGAACGTGGGTCTGAACCGGGCATTGAACAAGGAGTTGTTCAAACCTGCACAGGACGGAAAGCCCCGCAGACTGGGCGACATCATGGTGAGTACGAAGAATACCAATCCGGGTTTGCAGGCCAACAATCGCAAGTTCAATCTATTGGGCGATCCGACGCTGCGGCTTGGGTATCCTTCGCGCGAGGCCGCGGTCGAGCAGGTGAACGGAACGCCGGTCGAGGACACGCCCGCGCTCCGGGCGCTGGACGAAGTAACTATAGAGGGGAATGTGCGTACGACGGCGGGCACGGTGGATTCAGCGTTCGAAGGGCAGGCGCACTTTGTGGTTTTCGATGCAGAGCGCCGCGTCAACGTGCCTGATCGCTTTGCTATGCCTCGGGACTACTATACCGTTCGGGAAGCTCTGCTTTGGCGAGGCGTCGTACCGGTAACCTCGGGCCGTTTCACCGCCACCTTCGTGATGCCGAAAGATATTTCCTACAGCAACGAACCCGGGCGCATAAGTATCTATGTGCGCAATGCCTCCGAACATGCCGGCGGCTACACGGAGCAGGTCGTGGTCGGCGGGACCGCCGCCACCTTGCCCGACGATCATGTCGGACCGGATATTTCTCTCTTTTTGAACGACACCACCTTTGTTTCCGGCGGCCTGACCCCGGCGCATCCCCGCCTCATCGTGAAACTGCGCGACGACAGCGGCATCAACACGGTGGGGACGGGCGTGGGGCACGAGATGCTGCTGGTGGTCGATGGAGACGAAAGCTCCGCCGTAGACATAGGCAGCCGCTTCGAAAGCGATCCCGGTTCGTTCCGAAGCGGCCGCGTCGAATATTCGTTCAGGGATTATACGGACGGGTTGGCCGACGGCCCGCACTCGTTGTCGGTGCGCGCCTGGGATGTGCTCAATAATTCGAATGTCGAATCCCTGGATTTCGTGGTGGCTTCCACGCAGGACGTGGTGTTGAAAAATGTGTACAATTACCCGAATCCGACGAGCGGCCACACACGGTTCGTGTTCGAGCATAACCAGCCTGCGGGTAGCGCCGCTTCCGTGCAGGTACGCATTTACGCCCTGTCCGGACGCCCGGTCCGCACCATCGATACGGAAGAGGCGCTGCCTTCCGGGGTTTTAACCGCCGGTCCCGTGCAGGTGACCTGGGATGGGCGGGACGAGGATATGAACCTCCTGGCGTCCGGTATTTACCTGTACAAGGTGCGCGTGCGCGTGGAAAATCCGGACGGCGGCCGTTCCGTATCCGAACGCATAGAAAAGCTGGCTATCATCCGATAGCCCTGCACATAGCAATCAGGAACCTTTTTCGTCCCCTTGAGAACGAATCATGCAACCATTCAACGAAAGCAGCAGGTACATTGACATGAGCCGAAGATTTCTTGCCGCGGCTATTCTCACCGTGTTTTTCGCATCCTTCGCGGGGCAGGCGGTTCATGCGCAGGTCGGCGGGGCCGCCGTGGTTTTTCTGCAGATCGAGCCGGATAGCCGTTCGGCGGGCATGGGCAATACAGGGGTCGCCCTTGCGGACAACGCCAACGCCATCTTCTGGAATCCGGCGGGTCTGGCCCGGCAGGACGGCACGGAGCTTTCGCTAACCCATTCCAACTGGCTTCCGGAGTTTAATGCGGGGCTGTTCTATGAGTACCTGACCGCCAAGCATCGGGTAGACGGCATTGGCACCTTCGGGGGGCATCTGACCTACCTGTTTCTTGGCGAACACGAAGGCCGCGACGCCCAGAACAACCCCACGGGCAACTTCAAGTCGTACGACTTGGCTGCAGGCGCTTCCTTCGGGACGAATGTATTGCAGAACCTGTCCCTGGGTACCGGTATTCGTCTGATCTATTCGAATCTTGCGCCGGGACAGACCGTGGGGGCGCAGGAAACGCGCGCCGGCGTAACCGTCGGGTTCGATCTTGCAGCGTTGTACAGTGTGCCGCGTTTTCAGGCCGGCAATACGAAGGTAGGGGTTGACCTTGGATTCAATCTCGCCAATATGGGTCCGAAGATCCAGTATTCGGATCAGGGACAAGCCGATCCCATCCCCCAGAATCTTCGGTTCGGGTATGCCGTTACGTTCGATTTCGACGAGTATAACAAACTGACGCTTACGCAGGATTTCAACAAAACGCTGATTCGCGTCCACATTTCGGACAGCGACACGCCTGGCTCCTCCACCAGGGAAGCAGATCCGTTCTACAAAGCGATCTTTTCCGGCTGGCAGTCCACCAAGGTATGCGCCACTGTATGTACCGAGACAGCGATTAAGGCGGGGGAGGCCACCTATGAGACGCTCAATGCATTCGATCAGATGACCATCAGTATGGGTTTCGAATACTGGTACCGGGACCTGTTCGCCATTCGCGCCGGATATTTTTACGAGAGCCCGTATTTCGGCAACAGGGAATTTCTGACGTTCGGTTCAGGTGTCCGGTGGAACATCATCGGGGCCGATTTTTCGTACATCTATGCACTCGAGGAGGATCACCCGCTGGCGAACACGATGCGATTTTCTCTCCTCCTGAATTTCCTGCGCTAAGGACTCTCCGCATCCGCTTTTCCATGAGCCGTATATGGCGAGGATGTGCATGA
The DNA here is from genome assembly GCA_028283985.1 of Rhodothermales bacterium. Taxonomy (GTDB): domain Bacteria; phylum Bacteroidota; class Rhodothermia; order Rhodothermales; family VXPQ01; genus VXPQ01. The sequence continues at coordinate 3,827 of JANQSQ010000601.1, forward strand.
TCGGTGGCGATGCGATGCGGCTCCTCCTTCTGTCTGCACTTGTTTGCGCGGGAGTGGGGGGGGCTGTACCGGGGCATGCGCAGATCCGTTTCGGCCCGCTCCGCAAGCCTGCAGCGCCTGTGTATGACGTGGTCGCGCTCCGCGTCGAGTTCCAACCCGATACGACCCGTTTTTCGACCGGTGACGGTACGTTTGCAGGCGATCCGTATCATGGAATAGAGCCTCTGATCGATCCGCTGCCCCATGACGCCGCCTACTTTGAGGCGCACCTTGCTTTTCTGGAAGATTACGTGGCGCGCGTTTCCGACGGCAAAACGGTCGTACGCACGCACCTTGTGCCCGGCGTGGCGCAGCTTCCGCGGTCTATAGGCGCCTATGCGCCCACGGGACTCGACGCCGACAGCGACGTGGAGCGGGCGAAACTGGCCCGGCTGGTGCATGACGCCTGGACGCTTGCCGAGGCGGACATCGCCTTCGATATGA
>JANQSQ010000607.1 GCA_028283985.1 Rhodothermales bacterium
CGGTCACTGCCATGGTGGCCCGGCGAATCGGGGAAAAGAATCCCGTGGCAGCGTCCGCCACGGCCTGGCAGGCCATCATTGCGGGCGTAGCGATTTCCATCCCGTTCTCCGTGGTCGGCATTGTGTTCGCCCCCGATATGCTCCGCCTCATGGGCGCCACGGAAGAGGTGGTGGAATACGGCGCCACGTACGTCGCCATCCTCTTCGGCAGCAACATCACCATCCTGCTTCTTTTTCTCATCAACGCCATTTTCAGGGGGGCCGGCGACGCCGTATTCGCGATGCGGGCGCTGGCCATCGCAAATCTTCTGAATATTGCGCTCGACCCCCTGTTCATCTTCGGTTTGGGGCCCATCCCCGCCATGGGCATTACCGGAGCGGCCATCGCGACGGCTATTTCACGAGCCACAGGCGTCGCCTATCAACTCCTCGTGCTGTTCCGGGGCAGCGGACGATTGACGATACGGCGCAAGGCGATGCACACGAACAGGAAACTTTTGCAGCGCATGCTGAAAATTTCCGGACCGGGTATCGTGCAATACCTGATCGCTTCAGCCAGCTGGATCGCCATCATACGTCTTGTAGCGGTATTCGGCAGCGAGGCGGTAGCGGGGTATACGATCGGGGTACGGGTCGTCATCTTCGCCATCCTGCCCGCGTGGGGCATGGCCAATGCAGCCGCCACGCTGACCGGGCAAAACCTCGGCGCCGGGCAGCCTGATCGGGCTGCACGATCCGTGTGGATTACCGCCGGCGCCAGCGCGTTCATTCTTGCGCTCGCGGGTATCGGCCTGATCATGACATCCAGCGCCATCATGCGCCTTTTCACCGACCAACCCGGGGTAATCGAGGTCGGAGCATTGCTCTTGCGCTACCTCGGCGGCAGTTACCCCTTCCTGGCGCTCGGCATGACCATGCTACAAGCCTTCAACGGAGCCGGAGATACCGTTACGCCTACATGGATCAACTTCTTCTGCGGATGGCTCTTCCAGATTCCCGCGGCATTGCTTCTGGCGCACACGCTGGGCCTTGGCACAGAAGGTATTTTCGTAGGCGTTGCAGTTACCCAGGTATTGTATGCCGCAACGGGTATCGCATGGTTCCGGCGCGGGCGCTGGAAGTTGAAAGTGGTGTAGACCTGAGAACTAAAATTTGCAAGCCGTGGAATGACGAACGGGGACCGGGAGTCCAATTCCTGAAAGCCGACGAAAACATGGAAACGATACGGCTTCGCCCCAAGCTATTCATCACCATACGGTATTCTATAATGAAACGCTTTCTGCATATCCTGGCAGCCATCACGACCATGGCTGCCTGTCTCCTGCTCACTCCGCCAGTGCTGGCCCAGGACGCCGCCGTCCAGGACACTACGGCAAAGAAACACGCTTCGGACCGCATGGACCGTAACCTCAAATGGATGACCGAACGACTCGACCTTACGGACGAGCAAGCCGCCTCGGTGAAGGCCATCCTTGCGGAACACAGACAATCTCTCGAGGAACTTGGAGAACGTCGACGCGCCTTGCAAGACGAATTAAAAAACTCCCTCGGAGAGGTGTTGACCGAAGGGCAAATCGAAAAAATGGGCAAGCGTATGTCCGGGGACAAAAACCGGAGAGGAAAAACCATGAAAGGCAAACACGGTGGAGATCGGGATCGGGGCAAGCGCATGCGCGGCGGGCGCCGGGGTGACGGTGAACACGGAGGCGGACGCCGGCGATAACGTACCCGGCAGAACCCGGAAGCGCCGCGGCGGTACGAATGGCTTGGCAACCTGTTTGTACCGCCCGGCGTTTTT
>JANQSQ010000613.1 GCA_028283985.1 Rhodothermales bacterium
CGCAAGGAAACCCTGTCCTTTCTCGGATCTGTCCGCACGTCCGTCATCGAGCGCGCGGCACCGGTATTTCTCGCAAAATCGCTGCCCTTGCGTTTCGGCGACATGTTTTTGAAACTCACTTCGTCGGGAGGCGCCCACAGCCGGTGCAGTGTGTCGGCGTTGCACACCTTCGATCGGGGCGCCATAGATGTGGACAACGACAATCCGGGAGATGTTTTTCGATGGAGCAACACGGTTGCGGGGGGACGCTGCATCGCGTTTCCTGCAAACACCTCCTCTTTTCTCGAACTGGTGGGCGGCGTGTCGTATTTCACCAACGCCGTGGAACAGTCCATGACGCCCGAACGCGCATCCGACGCCCTGCAAATAAGCACGAAGATCAACCTGACTACCCCCGTGCGAAGCGGACAACTTCGCGTGGGGGCATTTGCCCGGGCAAACCGGTTGGAGTATACACTGGGCGAGCAATTCCAGAATCTACGGTCCGACGAAGATCTGCTCATAAGCGCAGGAGCCTATGCGGAGCTGGAAACCATGATCGGCAATAGCATATCCGTCACCCCCGGTCTCTCCGCCACATTCTATCCCGCTCCCTACAAATCCGTCCTGGAACCCCGACTGCGCTTCTCCTGGCGGCAGCATACGCGTCAAACGTTCCATGCGGCGCTGGGCCTCTACCGGCAGACGGTCACGGGTATAAACGACGAACGAGACGCCGGATCGGTGTTCACGGCATGGGTGCCGGCCCCCGTGGACGGCGCACAGGCGAAGGCAGTGCATATGCTGATCGGCTGGGAACGCCAGATCGGGAATGCACTCCAGCTGGCTGCGGAGGGATACCACAAGCGATTGCGCGACATACCGGTGCCCATCCTGAGCGCGATCGCCCGCTTCACGACGCCGCTCACGCTTGCCGACGGAACCGTGTACGGCACGGACATCCGGCTGGAGTTCCAACGCGGCCCGCTCTACGGATACGCAGGCTACGGACTGGCGAGTACATCCTACCATGCCCCGGACGGAAGCTTCGGAGCATGGTTCGACGAGAATATCGCGCGCTACAATCCGCCCCACGACCGGCGCCACCAGGTGAGCGCGGTCCTCGGCATGGAGATACGCAAATTCACTGCAAACATCCGGTGGCAATTCGGATCCGGGCTACCCTTTACCCGCGTACTGGGCTTCGACGACATTATTGCCTTGCGCACCCTCGTGGATGTGCGCGAAGCGGCCCGGCGTCCCCGCGTGCTCTTCGAACGCCCGTGGAACGGACGCTTGCCCACGTACCACCGCCTGGACCTGTCTCTCGAACGGCGCTTCGATATATCGGGCGCCCCGCTGAGCCTGCAGGCCGGCGCCATCAATGCGTACGACAGAACCAACCTGTTCTATTTCGACGTGTTCAGAGTACGCCGCGTCGATCAATTGCCGATCGTCCCGTTCGTGGCCCTGAAAATCGAGCGTTTGTAATGCGAACGAATATCCGGAACTCCTTACTTGCCGCGTGCCTCGCCGGGGGCCTGATCTTCGGAGGATGCACCGAAGCCTTCGAGCCTTTTCAGGAAAACGACCTGTACTTTTCGATCTACGGCTATCTGGACGCAGCCGCCGATACCCAGTTCGTCGCCGTAACCCCCTTGCGAAAGCTCGTGTCCGCCGATGCGGGGCCCATCGACGCCGCCGTTATGCTGGAACACCTGGAAACGGGCCGGACGACCAGTTGGCGGGATTCGCTGTTCCGGTTTTCCAACGGCAGCGTGGGGCATGTCTTCTGGTCGAAGGAGCCGGTGGAGCCGGGTCACAACTACCGTTTTACGGTAACCCGCTCGGACGGGGCAACCACTGCGACGACCGTTCGGATGCCTGCATCCTTTCCCGACCCGGAACTCCGCACCAACCTTATTCCGTTTTCCCCGCTTCCCCCGCCCCGGCTGCAGAACATCGGGCTTCTCGGAATAGAAAAACTGGTCGATCTCCGCATCGTGTACACGCTGCGTACGGAAGAAGGAGGCGTCAGCGATCCGGTCACCCTGTCGTACGTGGACAAGATGCGCCGCAGTTCCGAAAATCGGCTGGGCCTCGCGTTCGACGCCTACGAAGACGTCAATTCGCTTTTTGCGGGGAGCTGCCCGCAGGTACTGACCGCCACGGACATCGTGGGCGGCGGCACCTCCGACTGGCCGGATTTCTTTCGCCTGGACGACGAAATGCTGGCCGATCCCGATCTTACCGGCGACATCCGGAATGGCATGGGCTTCCTGGGCGGCGCGATCCGATGGGAGCGGCCGTGGTCGGGCCTGGTCGTGCTGTTGGGCGGCAGAAGAGGCCAGTGTCTGGGCCGAAGAAGGTAGCGACGCCGCACATCCCGGCGTCCTTTCGCTATCTGCCTTTTTTCGTTTTGATCTCGATCACTCCGTTCGCCCCCCTCGACCCGTAGATTGCCGTGGACGCCGCATCCTTGAGCACATTGATCGACTGAATGTCGTGGGGATTGATGTACGACATGAACGGATCGACGGCAAGAGGAATACCGTCCAGCACAATGAGCGGTTCGTTGCTGCCCTGAATTGAACTCACCCCTCGAATCCTGATGCGCCCGTTGATAACCTGCACGCCCGCCACGCGTCCCTGAAGCATCTCTGCAATGGTCGCCGTGGGATTATCCTGCAGAATTTCGGAAACGTCCAGCGTGGTCACAGCCCCGGTAGACGCCTCTTTTGAAGAATCTCCGAGCGTACCACTGTCCTGCGCACCTCCCGAAGCAGCACACCCACCCATACCCAAAGCACCCGTCAAAAATAGAACGAGCACTGTGTTCGTTCTTATTGCCATGGTTTCGCCTCGTATGTGACGCAAAGCTTTTGCAACACTATCAGGACACGCTGACTAAGCCCGCTTCGCTCAGAGTATCCTGTACCATTGAGACGTTGATGCGATCATAAGGTTGTCCAAGGCCTGTTAACACTATGCAGCGATGCTCTGTTCCGTCAGGCACGGCGTCAATCAAGGCGCGAGGAGTGAAGTTTGGCGGTTCCAAATGAGCGACGAGCAACGAAGAGTGACGCCGTGACCG
>JANQSQ010000614.1 GCA_028283985.1 Rhodothermales bacterium
TCCTCGCGGATGTCTACGATAAAATGCGCAAAGCCATACTTCACGGCGACGGAGCGCGCATCGTTCATGGATTCGAGCGTGCAACACCCCACTTCCTTGTCCCCGCGCTTTCCGCTACGCCCGCCGCTGCGCGCGTAATCCCACGTCTTCATGGTGACGCCGACCACCTCGTATCCCTGCTCGTGCAGCATGACCGCCGCAACCGACGAATCCACGCCGCCGCTCATGGCCACCAGTACCCGTCCCTTCCTGCTCATGATCTATCCTGTGCTGCTGCTACAATACGTGCTTCGACCATCCGCCGTCCACAGGAAATCCTGTGCCGGTTACGTACGCAGCCCGCTTGCTTACGAGAAAAGCCGCGGCCGCCGCAAATTCCTCCGGTTCCGCAATGCGCCGCAGGGCATTGTTTTCGGCCCATCCGGCCTCGATCTCTTCGACAGGAGTCCCTGATGTCGAGGCAAGGTGCGCCGCCAGTTCCTTCAAACGTTCCGTACGCGTATACCCCGGCAGAATGGTATTGACCGTAATACCCGCCGGACCCAATTCCTCCGAAAGGGTTTTTGCAAAGCCTTGTACCCCGGCGCGGGTCGCATTCGAAAGGTACAGGCTGGGAATCGGGCGTTTGGCTGAAATCGACGTGATCATCAGAATGCTGGCATGCGGATCATCGGCCGCCGCAGCCGCCCGCAAATGCGGCAACGCCGCCCGGCACAACTGGATGGTGCTTACCAGATTCAACTCAATCGCCGCGCGCCACGTTTCGAGGGACAAATCGTCGATATAGCCCGGGGGCGGCCCGCCGGCGTTCGTCACCAGGATATGCAGCCCGCCGAAATGCGCACACGTCCGCTCGATCGCATCGTCCACATCACGCTCTTTCGTCACATCGCACGCAAGAGGAAAAACACGTTCCCGATCGACGCCGGTTTCCTGCGCCACACGGTCGGCAGCCGCTGTAATACGCTTCCGGTTCCGGGAACAGATCGCCACGCGAGCCCCTTCCCGGGCAAGCGCCACGGCCACGGCGCGCCCCAGCCCGCTGCTGGCGCCGGCGATAAATGCGATCCGTCCTTCGATACCAAGGTCCATGGTCTTTGACAAATATTCGCTTGTGAAAACCGATACAATTACGAAAGTTAGGGATATCCCCCATTTTTAACAGCAGCGGCTCCATGACCCACCACAACTCCGACCAATCGACATCCCGTCGCGCCGTCAAGACGCCGCTGGCTCCGGCAGCCATAGGCCCTTACAATCAGGGCATTCTCGCCGGAAACACGCTCTATTGCTCCGGACAACTGGGAATCGATCCCGAAACGGGGAGCATGGCGCCTGACGGCGCAGAGGCCGAAACGGAACGCGCGCTGAAAAATCTCGGCGCCGTGCTTAAAGCCGCACAAATGGATTACAGAAATGTCGTTCGTTGCACGGTGTTCCTGGCGGACATCAACGACTATGGAACCGTGAACGATATATACGCCCGGTATTTTTCGGAACGCCCCCCCGCCCGGGAAGCAGTGGAAGTTTCCGCACTTCCAAGGGGTGCACGGGTGGAAATCTCCTGTATCGCGGTCCGTTAGGGCCCTGTTCACACTATGCAACGATGCTCTGTTCCGTCAGGCACGGCGTCAATCAAGGCGCGAGGAGTGAAGTTTGGCGGTTCCAAATGAGCGACGAGCAACGAAGAGTGGCGCCGTGACCG
>JANQSQ010000015.1 GCA_028283985.1 Rhodothermales bacterium
GGGTACTCTTCGGACGGGTTGTCCCTCGGCGCCAGTTCGAGGCGCACCATATCTGCCTGCGCGCCCGCATTGTACCCCTCCCCGGGCGCCTGACCCGTAAGCAACAGGCACACCGTAAAGCACCCCTTGAAAGCGATGTCCCTTGCAGGAGACCGCAAGCCGTTCCCGGTCCGCGCCCCGGCGCGTGCGCGGTCGATTGCATTGAATTTCCGGAAAAAGAATGTCATGGCGTACGCTCGACGCTTGGTTAGAATGACGCGCTACCCTCGCAGAGAGTGGTTTGGGTGGGGATGGCGTCAAGGCAGACGTACGGCCCTGCATGTGCGCGTACACAGGTGCGTCCGGGCAATAGCAGCGAGTATACTACCATGGTCCAGGCCTTGTTCTCGGTAATCTCAAAACGCCCCCCTGGCTCCCATCCTGCAAAATATCTGCCAAAAAACGCACAAGGCCCCCGCTGCCTTACGGCAACGGGGGCCTTGCTTGAGCATAAGCCGAGAGGGGTTAACTCTCTCTTGTCGCTTATTTGACAAGAACCATTGTGCGCGTAATCGTCTTGTCGCCAGCAACCAGGCGGTACACGTAGGCGCCGTTCGGCAGGTGGTTCGCGCCGAAGCGCACCGTGTGCCGGCCAGCGGCCTGCGGACCGTCAAGCAACACATCCACTTCGCGACCGAGCATGTCGTACACGACAAGGCTCACATCGCCTGCCTGCGGCAGCGCGTAGTCGATGGTCGTCTGCGGATTGAACGGGTTCGGATAGTTCTGAGAAAGCGCGACTTCCGTCGGAAGCTCCTCGCCTTCCGCACTCGTGACTTCCGGAACGACGAACATGATCGTAGCCGAAGTCATTTCGCGCTCACGATCTATTCCCCAAATCGTGACGTTGATATAGTTCGGCGCGGTGGCGCTGATCGTCAGCATGGCTGTCTGCGGATCCAGCGAGACGGTGCCCGCCGACGTGACCACGTGGTTCTCCCTGCTCAGGTTATCGAAACGATGGGGCGTATCCACATCCTCTACACGCACCTTGTACAACAACCCGCCCGGAAGCGCCGGATCGTTCTTATCCGCGTTCGGGTCGATGAAGAGCGCCTCCCCCTTCACTGCGTCGGGAATAGGCACAGAGACGAGGTCGTCCAAACCGTTCGCGACATTCTGCAGGTCAAACGTCACCGACGTACCGTAAGGTATCGGCAAGGCG
>JANQSQ010000627.1 GCA_028283985.1 Rhodothermales bacterium
CGGCGCAAGCACCCGGGCGCCGACGTCCACGCCGGACATCCCCGGGGGAACGCGGTATATAAAGGACTTGGGACGCGGAAGGGGGAACGCCACCTCGGCAAACATGCGATCAGGCTTCAAGAGCAGCCGCATCCCGAAGCGCCTGCACATTGTCGGCTATGGAAGCGCCGCCGAACACCGCATTGCCCGCCACAACGACCGTGGCCCCGGCCCGGACCACTTCGCGGATATTGCCCGCATAAACCCCCCCATCGACCTGCAACCAGGCGCGGGAGGCGATCTGATTGAGCATGCCTCTGAGCCGGCGGATTCTCTCTGTCGATTCGGGGATGTATTTCTGGCCGCTGAAGCCGGGATCGACCGACATGACCAGCGCCATGTCCACATCGGGAAGCACCTCTGCGATAGCCGAAAGCGAAGTGCCCGGATTGAGGGTGACGCCGGCCATGGCTCCGCGAGACCGGATATGCGTCAGGACGCGGTGCAGATGCGTACAGGTTTCCACATGCACCGTAACGAGGTCGGCGCCCGCGTCGATGAAATCGTCCAGATACCGGCGGGGCTCCTCGATCATCAGGTGCACATCCAGTTTGGCTCCCGTTTCGTCGGCAAGCGGCCGAAGCGCTTCCACCACAAGGGGGCCCACCGTAATGTTCGGCACGAACCGTCCGTCCATCACATCGATATGGAGCCAGTCGACGCCGGCATCCAGCGCTTCCCGCGCCTGATCTCCAAGGCGCGCGGCATCCGAGGCAATGATGGAAGAAGACAGTATCAAAAAACCGCGCGGAAAAAGATCATGCCGAGGGCTACCGCCACGACATTAATCAGGGCGATCGGAAGCAGGACCTTCCAGCCCAACTGCATGAGCTGGTTGTATTTGAATCGGGGCAGCGTCCATCGCACCCAGATAAACAAAAAGGCGAAAAACGCCACCTTGGCAAGCAGGGACAGTACCTGAAGCGCTCCAAGAAGGATACTGCCGGCGAGTTCCGGAAAGGCCTCTATCAACAGGGGCTCGAACGGGACCAGATACCCCCCGAAGAAGAGGGTTACAATGACAAACGACGCAACCCACCAGTTGACGTACTCGGCAAGAAAAAACATACCGAACTTCATGCCGCTATATTCCGTGTGGTACCCGCCGACCAGTTCCTGTTCCGCCTCCGGCAGATCGAACGGGGCGCGATTCGTTTCGGCAAACGCCGTTACCACGAAAAGAACCGCTCCGATCGGGTTGCGAAACACATTCCATCCCAGAATCGCCCATCCCCCCGCCTGATCCTCGACAATACCCGTGACATTGAGCGTCCCGGCAAGCAGAATCACGGACACGACAGCCAGTCCCATCGTCAATTCGTACGAAATCATCTGCGCCGCCGAACGCAACCCGCCCAGCAGGGAGTATTTGCTGTTCGAACTCCATCCCGCCAGGGTAATGCCGTAGACGCTGATAGACGTAAGCGCAAGAATGATAAGGACCCCCGGCCCCACATCGGCAATAACCACCCCGCGCGCAAAGGGAATCACGGCGGGGACGGACATGGCTATGACGACCATGATTACCGGGGCCAGCGAATGGATAAAGGGGTTCGCCGAGGCGGGTCGGATATCTTCCTTGAAAAGCAGCTTGAGCACATCGGCGAACGGCTGGAAAAATCCTCTGGGTCCGACGCGGTCGGGACCGGGTCGGAGCTGGATATACCCCGACACCTTGCGCTCGGCGTACACGAGCACGGACGCCGAGAGCATCATCAGATTCAGCACGACGAACGCCACGAGCGCCGTCCAGTAAAGAGGTATATCCATGCGTGGTTTCTACAATGATTTTCCGTGCGCGGCGGCGGTTACACGGTGGCTCCGATCTCCGCCAGACGAACCCCGCGCGCCCCCATGCTTTCGTAAGTGGCGCCCTCGAAACTTCCGATCGTCTGCGCGACTTCCTGCATGATCGCTTTCGGGGAGGCATCCTCTCCTTGCAGGCCCATGCTGCGCGCAATCGCAGGCAGCATTTCCCAACTCGGCTTGCAATTTACCTGATTCGATTCATTATGCCAGCGGTCGAACGGCGTACCATGCGAATCCGGACGGCTGATGCCCATTTCCATGCGGAGCGTCCGGTTGACGCCCCTGATGGCCTTGGCCGGCCACACCCGCTGTGCGTATCCGTCCACACTCACATACGTGCCCACGGTCTCCACGACCATCGCAGCCGGCAACACCACATCGGCAGCGGCAATCGTTTCGTTCGTGGTGTGATAGGTATGCAGAATGACCGGAATGTCCTGCACGTCGGCGGCCTGGAAAAGCCCGCCGGCTACCGGGTCGTCTTCCAGGACATATACGGCCGCGATCTCGCCTGCCTCGAGCCGGGCGCGCACGAGTTCCGGATCGACCGGATGGATACCCAGCCGCCGGCATCCCTCGGCATTCGGCGTTTTGTCGTCCGTGATCAGCCACCCGTCGCCGGCGCCCGGTTCGACATGGGGAATGTACGCCGGGGCGGAAGCGCCCAGGGAAGAAGCCAACTTGCCAAGGAGGTAGTTGTCTTCCACGGTTGCGTACGGCGATCCCAGGAAGAGGATATTCGATCCGTCCACCGGACCGAGCAATTCGGACACGCGGGCGTACGCAGCCTCCCAGTCGACGGACTTCAAGGCCCCGGCCATGCGAACCTGAGGCCCTTCCGGGCGATGTTCATTGAACCGCGGCCAGACCGCGCGATCCTCGTCCGGCAACCAGTATTCGTTGATATCCAGGTTCGTACGGGGCGTGATGCGCAGCACCAGATTGTCACGCACCCAGTAAGAACAATTGGCCCCCTTTGCATTGGTGACCGTGATGGACGGCGCCGAACTCATCTCCCATATCCGGGCGCGGAACCGGAAATCGATGGACGTGAGCGCGCCCACCGGACAGATGTCGATGACGTTCATCGAGTAGGGCTCGTCGAATACTTCGCCCGGCGCGGTCATCGGATAATTTTTTACGCCGCGTTCGATGATAGTCAACTGGTGGCTCTTCGACACCTCGTCCGTAAATCGCGTGCACCGCGTGCAGTTGATGCAGCGCTCGCCGTCCAGCATCACCCGGGGGCCCAACACCACCTTCTTGGGTTTCCGGACCTTGAGAAATTCGAAACGGGACCCTTCGGGACCGTACTTGTAGGTCTGGTTTTGCAGCGGGCAGTGGCCTGCCTGATCGCAAATCGGACAATCGAGGGGATGGTTGATGAGCAGGAACTCGAGGTTGTCTTTCTGAGCTCGCTCCACCTGTTCGCTGGTCCGGTGCGTCCGGACCACCATGCCGTCCGCCATATCCACGGAGCAACTCGTGGTCATTTTCGGCATCCACCGGATCACCGGCTCCCCGTCGTCATTCCGCGTGACCTCGCCGGTCTCCCTGTCCCGAACCGGCATGCCCACTTCCACAAGGCACTGGCGGCAATTGGCGGGGATCGAAAGCGCCGGGTGATAACAGAAATGCGGCAGCTCCATACCGCGATCCAGGCAAAACTGGAGCAGCTTGGGCTGCCCCTGAAATGCATACTCCTTGTTGTCTATCGTAATGGTCGGCATGGTTGGAACGTACGTCGCCGGCATATCACGCCATCGCGTATATGCTTTGCCGGCATTTGGCTTCAAATTCTTCCCGGAAACGCTGGATGGTATTGCGGACGGGCCAGGCTGCCGCATCGGCAAGAGCGCACACCGTCCGGCCTTCCATCTGATCGCAAAGGTCCATCAGGATATCCAGGTCGCGCAGGCTCCCTTCCCCCTCGTCGATGCGGGTAACGAGGTTCTCAATCCATCCGGTCCCTTCCCGGCAGGGCGTACACTGCCCGCAGCTCTCGTGATGATAAAACCGGGTAACCCGGCGAAGAAACTTGACCATGTCCGTGTCTTCGTCCATCACCAGCATCCCGGCCGTTCCCATCATGGAACCCGCTTCGTGCAGCGATTCGGAATCCATCGTCACGCCATCGATCATGTCGGCGCGCAGGACCGGCACCGAGGCGCCGCCCGGCACGATCGCCTTGAGCTTCTTGCCGCCGCGCATCCCCCCGGCGACTTCTTCGATCAGATCCGTGATCAACATACCTGTGGGATATTCGTACACGCCGGGGCGCTCGACATGCCCCGATATGCCGTAGAGCACCGGCCCGGGGTGTTTTTCCGGGCCGACGCCCGCAAACCATTCGGCGCCCCGGTTGACGATAAGGGGCGCACAGGCCAGGGTCTCCACGTTATTGACCG
>JANQSQ010000645.1 GCA_028283985.1 Rhodothermales bacterium
CTGTTCGGGAAACCAGAAACGGTCTTCGCTTCCGTTCTCGTGCCGGAAATCGCCCAGACCGGCCTCCGGCGCTACGTTATGAAATGCAATGGGCTGAAGACCCTCGGGCGGATTTCCCTGCTCGTTGCCCCCGCACCCGCCTGCAAATGTCACGGTAACGACAGCAAGCGCCCCAACAGCAGGATTGTGCAAATGCATCCTTCGGGAAACGCCCAGCCACCGGCCAACAGCAATGCAAATGCACAAGATGCAATGCGTTTAGGCCCTAAAAGGACAGACTAACTCCCATGCGATGGACTGCGTCAAAAACATCGAACGCCGTATAGGCATAATCTGCGGAGACGCCAAAGCTCGATGTGTCGTATTTCAGACCGCCTCCAAAACTGAGGCCCTGTACATCCGTCGGATACGTATATCCTGCGCGCAGGGACACGATGTTCCTGAACGTGTATTCCCCGCCCGCCTTGACCTGCTCCGAAAAGTCTCGCGGACGCTCCGCTTCCAGCGAAACCCGTAAGGCATGTACATTCGGATCCATTGAGGTCAGATCGAGCATATTCATGGAGACGCCCACATTAAAGGTGAGCGGAAGCTCGAAATTCTCCTGTACGTAGCGCAACTCCCGCGCAAAGTTCCGAACGCTCATGGCAAGGTTCAGGCTGCGGAAACCGGTTCGGTACAGCAAGCCGAAGTCGAACGCCACCGTGGAAGTGGAATTGGCCTCGGTCTCCGCATCCGACGATATGACCGCATCGCCCAAGTCCTGGAAAACATACTTGGCGTTGCCGCCCACGCCGAACCGATCCGTTACCGCGACTCCGTATCCGAGGCCGATCGCCATCGCGGAAGGCTCGGGATTGCTTGCGCCCACTTCGCTGTATTCGAGATACCCCCTCTCGTTGGTCGCGGCAATGGTGGGAATAATGTTGTCCCCGTAATCGGCAAACAGGAGCGAAGCCCCGAACACCCCGTAATTCGTACGTACGGCGGCGCTTGCGGTATTGTAGGTAATATCCGCAATCCAGTTCGTAATCCCGAAGCCCGCACTGAACCGGTTTTCCATCCAACCCATGGCCGCCGGGTTATAGAACATGGCGGCCGACGAGTTGAATTCGCTGGCTGTCATGGCGTCGCTCTGCGCGGCCGCGCGCGGATGAACGGATATTTCAAGGAACTTGAAATTCGTCTGCGCAAGCTTGTCCGTGCCGACATCTTCCGTCGTGATCTGTGCGAACGTTCCGGACGCGGTAAACACGGCAAGCGCCGCAATGGCGATCAGGGTTGTGTAGCGGTGATAAGTCATTGCATCCTTTTTGGTTAAGGCTCCTGAGAGCACCCCCGGCAACCGCCGCAAAGGGCAGCGGCCGGGGAGCGCTTCGTGGCGTGTCTACCGAATGACGATAAATTTCTGGATTGTCTGCTCGTCCGTGGCCAGATCGGTAACCACGGCAATGTAAATGCCGCTTGCCACTACCTGGCGCGAAGAAGTCGTCAGATCCCAGAACTCGTCGCCGCTTCCGTCAAGGTGATCGATCGTCCGAATCAACTCGCCCAACTCGGAAAATATCTGGATGCGCGCTTCGCCCGGAAGTTCGTAAAAAGCCATCCGATCCTGCACATCGAGACGCACAGCGGGATCGGCGTCGATATGATAAGGATTCGGCACGATGCGCACCTCGCTCAGCGACTGTCCGGGCGGACGTTTCAGCGTCGCCGGGTTGTAGGTTTGCGCATAATAGCGGCTGGTCCTCGAGCCGTCGCTTCCTATCCCTGTCAGGTAATAATAGTACGAACCGCCGCGGACCACCTCGGTATCCCTGTAGCTCGTTGCATTGCCCGGCAGTTCCGCAGCGAGCGAATATTCGCGCGCCATGTCCGGAACGCCCACTCCGCCGGGGCCCTCCTCAAGCACCGAAACAATCCCGGAATAGTGCTTCTGCGCCCGCCACACCTGCCACGAAGCCGGGGTCGACGAAGCAGTCCAGTCGAGAACGATTTCATCCGTACCGGACGTCACGATAAACGATGTGGGCGGCGCCGGCGGATGCGGCGCATTCAGGCCTCCGTTGTACGTGTCTATGGCTCGCTGGAACGTATCGAACAACGAATCGCGGGCGGTCATAAACCACTCGTTCTTCGTCATCGCCTCGTCGGTATCGATCACGCCATTGCCGTTGGCGTCGAACTCGATAACCAGGCTGTTATTGCCATCCCGGGGCGGGCTTCCATGCATATCCCCGGAGAGTTTGTACGTCCGCCCGATATGCCAGGCCGCCTCGTCGCTAAGCCCCGCAGCGGCCTCCGCCACGACGATCTTCACCTCCTCGCCATGCGCAATGTCGTACGGCCCGTACGCAAACGCGAAACCCCAGCCGCCTGCCCCTGCGCCGTGTTCGGGATCGCCCGTCTGATTCGCGAAATCAGGGTTGGCGTCGTACGGGGAATCAGCAGTCAGGCCCATCACAAAACCCGCCTGGGTCGGCCAGGAACGCCCCGTACACTCCGCATCGCCTGGTCGGGCGATGCCGCCGGTCGGCGCAGAAGTAGAGCCGCACTGGAACCAGTCGTACTGCTCCAGCATGAGGTCCCGCTTGTTGTGCGTGGGCTCGCTGGTCAGCCTGCCGTAGTCGGAATTAAGATGCGTCATCATGGAAGGTTGCGCCGGATCGTCGGGACGGCTTTCTCCCGGAGCATGCGCCTCCGTGTCCGCATGGATCGTCACCACGCCCGTGAAATTGGCGCTGCCGAGTCTCCCGAGGGTATCCGCCGGAAAACCCCATTGGTGGTCGGCCCAGAACGGATTGCCCAGCGTATTGACCAGGTATCCGGTCGCCTGAATATTCCCGAGCCATGCGAACGATGCGCGCATGTCCACGCCGTAATCGTTCAGCCCGTCGCCGATGGCGTCGTTCATGGTGTACCGTCCCCAGCCCACGCCGCCTGAACTATTCCCCCATGCGCCCGCAAACCCGGCGCCCGTAGGACGCTCGAGGAACGCGATGTACACGCCTTCCAGATCGTTCTCCACTTCGATCTCGGGGTCTCCGTCCTGATTCCCCGTATTGACGAAGGTGTACTCGATAATATGGTAGTTATCGTGATCCGCATGACTCCACTGCATGGCGCGCCGGTGCGTGGTTAACCCGATGGAGGAATTGATTTCCGAAACCACCATGCGATCCGGCGACATGCTTGGATCGGTCTCGTCGGGAATCACGGGTTGGAGAAAGGTGTCGAACCCGTCCACCTGCACCGTTCCCCCTTCGTATTTGGAATACAGCACATGCGATATGCTGAACATCTCGCCGATTCCAGGGGCACGGGGGCCCGTGTGCGAAACGCGGACGTCATACTGGTTCCCGGTTTCCCCATGGGTCACGTTTTTTGCGCCAACCCAGAACCCTTTCCAGCGGCTGTACCCTGCAGAGGGGCGGATGGCCGGATAGTTCCAGACCACATCGCTCCGCTCGGGGTTTGCTCCGCCGGACAGGTACCAACTCTGGAAATCGCCTACGCTAAGCCATTTCGGAATCCACTGAGCCTTTGCGTCCTCTGCCGGCGCAACGAACATCAGGGCCAGCGCCAGCCCGGCTGCGATAAGTCCCGACGTACGGGTGTAATGAACGGTTCGCATGGTGTATCTCGGATTCAGAATGTCAAAAGGGAATCGTCAGCAACGTAATCGGTTCAGAAGGACAGCCGCAGCCCGAAGAAGACGTTGCGCGGATTCAGGAACTGCTGCCACATCCGGTTCGGCATGTTGATGTACGCCTTGTCGTCCAGCACCTGATCCACCTCGGACTGATTTGCAGCCGTAAAGGAACTTCCGTTCCACTTGTAGTACTGCCGCTCGTCAAGCACATAGTAGAGCGGCCTGTCTTCGCCGGTATCGGGCAACGCCCCCTGGATGATCGGCACAAACGCTACGCCCGGCCCGCGGAAGTCCCCCGGCTGATCGTCGCCGTATAAACCGCCGTCGGGGGAATCGGGAAGCGTGCTCTGCGGCAAGTGGAGCGACGACATGTAGTTGGTCAGGCCCTGCTGACCCGCACCGAACAGATTGCCCCCTGCATAATACAGATGGCGAATGTTCAGCACGTTCGTAAGGTCCACGAAGAACTGAGCGGACCCGATGTTCGTGTTGAAGCTCTTGCTGAGGCGCATATCGAGCGTGTAGTAATCCTTCCAGCGCACATTCCCCTGAAGCTCGCGATCGCCGCTTCCCGCCGCGCCGGACAGATTCTGGCCATCCCACGTAAGGGTAAGGCCCTGCCTCCATTCGCCGAGGAAGTTCACGCGCCAGTCGCCGAGCGGATAAGCGCCTCCGATCCGGGGACCCATGTTCTTCGGAAGGAGAACCTCGATATTGAACCGGGCGAAGGGCTCCGGAACCGGCTTGCTCGTGTAATGCTCCGTCGTGGTCCGGACGAAGTTGTCCTGTTCCGTCCGGTTTTGGTCGAACCGGCTGAACCCGAAGTTACCCGTCTTGCGCACAAGGTACGTGTAGTTGACAAACCCGCGCACCCACTGGCCCCGGTTTCTTGAAATCGTGACTTCGAAACCGCGGACATCCCCGTAATTCCATGGCAGAGACGTTCTGTAGCTGACAAGGTCATCGAGGCTGATATACTGCACACCCCTCGGCTGCTTGCTCAGATCGCGGTAATACCCGGACAAGCGGAGCAGGTACTGGTCGAACAGATTCTGGTCGAAGCCCAGTTCGTACGCCACCGTCCTCGGCATCGGGTGATCGGGGTTGCCGATGTTCACGAGCGCGCCGGCGGACCCTTCCTCGATGTTGAAGAGATTGATCGGGTTGAGCGCATTCCGGAAATGACCGTAGTTGAAGTACAACTTGCTATCCTCGGTCACGGGGAAAGAAATACCCAGACGGGGACTCAAGGCTACCTGACGTTTTGTGGGCTCCTGATCAAGTTCGTCGTCGATACGGGCGCGACCGATCGCCGCAGAGAAGGTGCGCTCGTACGTTTCGTACGTATACCAGTCTCCGCCCGCATGGAAATAATCCAGCCGTACGCCTACATTGGCGACCATGCCCCGGAATTCAAGTTTGGACTGGGCATAGGCCGCGGCCTGTTGCGGCTTGCGGTTCCAGAGCCGCTTGGGATTCGTGTGGTGCGGATGTTCCGGATCGTCCTCGCCGAAAACCGTATCGTAGTCCGAGTAGATATACTCGACGCCCGCCTTGGCAAGCATGAAACGATTCCGCTGGCTGGTAATGTCGAACCGGCCCGTAAAACGATTTACCGCCGAACTGTCGTACCCGCTGCCCCAATGGCCCGATGTACGCACGCCAAGACCCAGTTTATCGAAATCGTCACTGATACTGAATCCATAGGGCTCCTCGTCGAGCGTGATCGCGCCGCCGAGATAGGCAATGTTCGGCGTTTCGTCGCGCTCGCGCACCGTCCTCGTAAAGTAATCCGTCGTGGCGTTCTGGAGCTGCACCTCATAGAAGGTCTTCGCATTCAGGGTATGCGTGAACTGCGCGCCGATCATGGTGCGATCCACATCCATGAGATTGTACAGCATGGGCGCAAAGTAGGCGCCCATGTCATGGCCCAGGCCGAACATTGTCTGATGACCGCCTTGCCACGGGTAATACAGGGCGTCTCCGGTCGTCAGGTTGGGCTGTCCCTGTTCGTTGCGGTTGAGACCAAGCTGCTGGGATAGCATACCCTGCACGATCAGTTTCATGCCGGGCGCCACATTCGAAATGAGTTTTGCCTGTCCCACGCGCTCCGTAAAGGCCGAGCGTTCATAGCCCCCCATCGCATACCCCGTCTGGACCTGACGATACGAAGCCGTAAACCGCATATCGCCAATAAGCTGATGAAGCCCCGGTAACGGGCCGCCGATCGTAGCGTCAAATTCGTAGTCGGGCTTCTGGACCGACACATCTTTGCGCAGGTAATGGTCAAAATAGACCTCCTGGAGGTCCTGTGGGGTAAACGTTCTCCCCAGGGCCATGACTTCGGGGCGATTATTGTAATCTTCCGCAATCTTGTTCCATCCCCCCTCGAAGGAGTCATACTCGCGCTGCATCCAGGAAGGCCAGTTCTGCGTGCCTTCGAACGCCACGGCCGGATCCGTCAGCGGACGGAGATGGAAGCTGTTATGGGAACTGACCATATCGACTTCGTTCCCGTCCACGTCCACGCCCGGGAAGTTCTTCTGCGCCGTGGGACTGTACCGAAGAATCGCATCCACGAAGTACCGGTTCTCTTCCGGTTCTTTCGTGATGACATTGACCAACCCCGAACGCACATTGCCGTACTCCGCATTAAAGCCGCCCGTCTGCACCTGCACTTCCTGAACGGAAGTGTAACTCACGCCCGTATACGGCGTGTTGTCGCGCCCGCTCGCCATCGACAGGCCGTCCACCATAAACTGGATCTGGTCGCCGCCGAAGCCTCGGACGGTAAGGCCGCGCTCGAAGCCGGCCTGCAAGCCGATGACTCTTTCGATGTCGGTCAACGGAATGTTTTCGATTTCTTCGGCCGTAATGTTGGCCACGCTGGCCGACACGTCGCGTTGCACGACAGGCCGCACATCCGTAACGACCACCTCTTCGAGGCCTACTGCCTCTTCCTGCAGCACGAAGTCGAGTTCAGTCGTCAGGCCGATATTGACGCGGACAGCTTCATACACCTCGGGTGCATAACCAATGAACGATGCCCGGATATCGTACGACCCGGGACGCACGTTCACGATAAAGTAGTACCCCTCCGCATCGGTGATGGCGCCCTGCGTGGTGCCCACAATGGCCACATTTACGCCGGGCAACGATTCGCCCGTAGAGGCTTCTGTGACCTGACCGGCGATTTTACCCGTTTGAGCCCAGGCAGAGGCTGGAAGGAAAAGAGCAAGCGCAAACAGTAGCTTTGCGAATCTCATGTGCGGGATCCTCCGGATATGGTTTAGGTGAGAATTCGTAACGTTAGGAGAATTCGTACAAGCACGAGCAACGCGCACGAACGCATACTCCTGTGCTTATTTTAATGGTAAGTTTCCAAAAAACAAAAAACAAGTAAATTCAGTTTTTTACCCCTAACTTTTTGTTCCGCAGTCGGGCCGACCCACAATTTTCTACAACCTGGCGGCCCTGATGCGTGGATGCGGGGGACCTCAGTTCTCTTCCGGCGAACGGAAGCCCGCCTCCTCGATCGCTTCCACCGGCGGAAGCCACTGCCTGGAGAGACGATATCCCGCTCCGACAAATCCGAACCCGTTGCGGACATTCCGCATCACGTTCGGCTGCACCAGCACTTCCGCATCGAATATCCCTCCCGGCGGATCCCAGGCTTCGTTGGCTGCGATAAACCGCAACGTCACGTTCAGAAGAATGACGCCCACGCGTTGATCGATGCCTACATCGACCAGATCCGCGAGGTTCGAAACGACTTCCAGAAAATCCTGCCGGAGGTCCACCGGGACGATCCAGCCCCCATCGGTTTTTTCGTGCCTCAGGAGATAAGGAATGACGATACGGTCCGATTCGATATCCGTCTCGTTGGCGATCTTGTACGCTACGGCGTAATCGACCTCCACTTGCACCAGACCGGGCACATCTCCCCGGATAAATACCGGCTGCACCACGGAAACAAGACGAATAACAGGATCCTGGGGAATGATTTCCGCCTCGGACGGCACCGTTACCTCGACCGTGGACTCCGCACCGTCCGAACGAATCGCCGCAATCTCGTAGGTATGCCCGAAACGGGCCTGGAACGGGGCATGGTATACATGCGCATACTGGTCCGCAAAATCGACGATAATGGAATCTTGCCAGACGTGTTGCTCGCCGGTCGCGCGGTCTATGGACACAACCTGTGCATCCAGCGACTCCGGCGTAGCGGGGACAAGGCGCTCCTCTACCGGAAAAACCCGCACCCATTGGGAATCGAGTTGCGGCGACAACACGCCATAGATTGAATACGGCACATCCGTCCCCGTAACCGCTACCACATCTTCCTCACAGGCGCTCAGGCCAAGGAATGTCGTCATAGCAAGCGTAACGGACACAGCGGATCGCGCAAAACGCCGGATGATCCGGAAACGGAACGGTATGCCGGGCGCCGTGCTCATTCGAAGGACACCTTGATTCCCAGAGAAGGCACGAAAGGAAGCTGGTCGACCCGGTTGAGCGTGAAAATGTCGAGGTAGAAGATATTGCGTCGACCATAGGTATTGATGGCGCTTGCAAGCAGCGCTACCTCCGTCGGCCCGACAGAAAAAGCCCGCTCCACCGACAGGTCCAGCCGGTGATACTTCGGCAGTAACGCATTGAACGGCCGTTCGTAAATAACCCGGCGCGTGGCCGGCGCGTCCACGGCCTTTTCCACATCGTCC
>JANQSQ010000651.1 GCA_028283985.1 Rhodothermales bacterium
AAAATCATATGGTAGATGCCCGTGCGCATGCCGGCGTACCATGAAAACGCCCGGGGAACGGTAAACCCGGCGCTCCATCCTACGAAGGTGAAAAAGGCGTTGAAGGAAGGGGTATCGCTGCGCACTGCCGAGTAGCGGTGCAGGGTCACGCCTGCTTCCGCTTCACCGAAATAGAAAGGGGTGGCGGCCGCGAATGTGCCTCCGGATCCGCGTTGCCAGTGGCTGTAGGAGGCATTATGCCGGACAGCCGGCGTCATACTACCGCGCAATACGATGTGCGAGAAGGGTTTCCGCGTTTCCTGGGCGCATGCCGCCGAAGCGAAGCATCCTGTCGCCAGGCATACGGCAAGAAGGGCAGGAAACATTCGGATCGCGCGTGTCGGGCAGGTGCTCACAGGGACAAGGAAATGCGCTTTGCGCCGCCGAATCGCACCATGGCGGAAAGCGTAACTGTGAAAATGGTGCGGTCGTTACCAGTGCGGTGCGCCTCGTTCCGGATGAAAGCAGGGCCCGCATCGATCTGCCCCCACCAGGAGGCGCCTCGCTGGGCGCGAAGACGCAGCCCCGGTCGCACGACCCGTTCGGTCACGCCGTCGAGAATGAATTCCACTGCATCCGCCGCGAACGGATAGGGATCGTGTATGTCCGCAGTACCCTGAAAGAGCACGTCGAGGCGGGGGGATACGGCCAGATCGAGTGCTCCGCGTCCGGTGTAGAACGTGGCGTAGGCGACGGCATGGATATAGTCGTTGTACGGCGCGCCGAGGCCTCGAAGCAGGTGCGTATACCGGCCTTCCGGCTGGTGTGCGTTGTAGGTGCGCGCGGCCACGGCGGTCCATGCCGTTCCCAGATCGGCGCGGGCGAGGCCCGCGTACCTGAGACTGCCGCTCAGCGCGATGGAAGAGGGTTCGCCTGACTGGTTCAGCAGGTCCGCATCGTCAAGCAGCACCTGCCCCTGGAAAGTCCATGTCCTGTACTGCGCCCAGGCCATACCGGCCAGCAACCCGTTGTTTTCGTTGTTCTTGGGTCGTCCGTCGACGGCAAGGGCATGGAGGATGAGCGGATTGAAGAATTTTAAAGAAAGTCCGGCTGACGAACCCGACCATACCGTGGATTCCATCAGCGAAATCGCCACATTTCGGGAGGGACGCCAGTCGAGGCGATGGGCGGACAGGTAGCGTCGTATGCTGCCGGAGCGGACGCTATCGGCTCCGGCGGTTCCTGTGAATCGTCCGTCGCCGGTGATGCTGTCGAGTTCGCCCACGATGCTCCGGAGCGCGAGCCGGTTTCCGCCGATGCGCACGTAAATCCGGTCGAAATCCACCGGGTTTTGGCTCACGAGGAGCGCGGTTTCTCCATAGGGGCCCCAATGCTGCGCCAGCCGTCCGGCGTAGACCGACGCATAGCGGGTTCCTAAACCGATGTATGCCTCTTCGTTGCGCGAGACAAGCCGGTTGGCGGCTTCGAGCGCGTCGGGGTCGTAGCGGTACCAGGCGTCAAAGCGCATGCCGCCCTGTGCCACCAGGGGCCCATGTTCCAAAAATACGCGAATAGCCGTTTGCGGGTATACATGCAGGCCGGCAGCCTGCAAGGGCACATCGCTGTCCGGCGCCGGCCGCAGCGGATCGAGGCGCTGTGTCGAGGAAGCCCGTACGCCCGGCTGAACCACGATGCCTACCTGCGGGCGGCTTTCGTCTCGCGAGGTTCCATATTCTTCGTGCAATCGCTCGGCCCAGCGCCGTACCGGCGCCGGAAGTTCTTCGATCTCCAGCGATTTCAGAGCGGAAGCAATCTCGCCGCCGGTATAGGGCAATGCCGTCGGATGCAGCGACGTCAGATGTCCACGCGCCTGCAGGCGATGGATATATTCATACGCCCAGTGATCAAGAGGCGCCGGCCGATTGGAACCCGGGGCTGCATGCTGTGCCGAGACGGATTGTACGCACGCAGACCCCGCCCCCAGGAGCAGGATGGGCGCCAGCGCAAGAAGCGAACGGCATAGACTACGAAGCATCGGCATGGCGGCGGATCGGACGGATTGCATGGTGCAAGATACGGCGCGCATGAAACCATTTCGGGGCGCTTTCATGTAAGAATGCCCGTCATGCGAACAGGCTGGCCTGCAGCAAGCGGCGATACGGGTTTTCCACTCCTTGCACACTGGCGCCAGATTTCCCCCCGATTAATCAGAGCATTCTATATTTTTTCTGACGGATTTTCTCACGCGTCGTGTCGCGCAGAACCGAGCTCATATCCCTGATTTTGGCCGATTTTCTGGCTTTTTGCACTGCCAGCATACTCCTCTACATGGGCCGGTTTCAATGGGGATGGTTCGGCACGGAATACGCGGAACCCCCCTGGATGTTTGTGCCCGTTGCCACACTGGCCATCTACTGGTTCTGTCTTTTCCTGTTTTTCGGCATGTACCGCGAGCGGTATGCAGACAGCCGGTTCGACGAACTGGTTTCAGTGGGCAAGGTGGTGTCGGCGGGGGTGCTTGTCCTCGTTTTTGCGATTTTCATAGACACGCTGGAGCCGGGCGCTACCCGGAGCCTCATTTTTTTCTACTGGGTTGTGACGTTATCGCTTGTGGCGTGCGGCCGGGTAATCGTGCGCTCCGTGCAGAAGGCGCTGCTTGTGCGCGGGCGGGGGATGCACAAGGCGCTGGTGGTGGGATGGACCGACCGGGTGGAGCAACTCTATGACGAGGTGGCCCGGTATCCGGAAGCGGGACTTCAGATCGTAGGCGCGATTCGCATGCGCCGCGAAGAACCGGATCCTTCGGAAGGCGATGGGGCCATGTCGTACTCGATCGCAAACGGCGACGATGCCTTTGCGAAAGCGGCTGACGATACCGATGTGCATTCGATCGATGCATTGCCGGGCCTTATTGATCGGCTTGGCGTGCAGGATGTACTGATTGCACTGGGATCGGAAGATCATGGTCCCCTTATCGATGTGCTCCGCCTGTGCGACGGGAAGCCGGTTTCCCTCAAACTGGTCCCCGACTTTTACACGCTCATCGGGGGCATGGCGCGCACCGAGCATATCTACGGCCTGCCTCTTATTGAAGTATTACCCGAACCTATGCCTGCTTGGGAAAAGAGCACCAAGCGGCTCATAGACTTGTCCGCGGCATCTGTTATACTGCTTGTCGGACTTCCTTTCTGGATCGCCCTGGGGTTGGTCGTGCGCCTGACTTCTCCGGGGCCGGCCATTTACCGGCAACGCCGCGTCGGACAACACGGCAAGGACTTCACGATGTGCAAATTTCGCACCATGCGCCGCGATGCGGAAGCCGGCACCGGGCCGGTCTGGGCGCAGGAAGACGACCCCCGGTACACGCCTCCGGGCCGGTGGCTGCGGAAAACGCGCCTGGACGAGATCCCCCAGTTATGGAACGTGCTGAAAGGAGAAATGAGTCTGGTAGGGCCTCGTCCGGAGCGCCCGTACTTCGTGGAAAAACTGGCGGCGGAAATTCCGCTTTACAACCGACGCCATCGCGTCAAACCGGGCATTACGGGGTGGGCCCAGGTGAAGTGGAAATACGATTCGTCTCTGGAAGATGTGCGTCAGAAGGTCCGGTACGACCTTTTCTACATTGAGAACGTAAGCCTCCGCATGGATTTCAAGATCCTGTTTCGCACGATCCGAACGGCTATTCTCGGCAAGGGCCACTAACCGGCATGGCGCACGCTGTCGCGCAACAGGACGATCTTCCGGCGATCTACGAGCAATTGTACGTCCCCAGGGCGATCGAGGAAAAAATGCTCCGGCTGATCCGGCAGGGGCGTCTTTCGAAGTGGTTCAGCGGGTACGGACAGGAGGCCATTGCGACAGGATGTACGCTCGGCCTCGATGAACGGGATTATATCCTGCCGATGCACCGCAACACGGGCGTATGGACTACCCGCGGCGTGCCTTTGCGCCCCCTTTTCTGTCAACTCATGGGACGGGAGGGAGGCTTTACGAAGGGGCGCGACCGTACGTATCATTTCGGGCTTCCCGAGCGGCGCATCGTGGGAATGATTTCTCACATGGCTGCGATGCTGCCGGTGGCGTGCGGTCTCGGGCTTGCTGCACAGTTGCACGGAGAGCGGTTCGTGGCGTTGTGTTTTGCGGGGGACGGGGCCACGCGCGAGGGCGATTTTCACGAAGCATTGAGCCTGGCAGGTATATGGAAACTGCCGGTGCTCTTCGTGGTCGAGAACAATGGATACGGCCTCTCGTCGCCTGTGGAAGAGGCGGTGCCGATCGGGGATATTGCCGACGCTGCCGCCGGGTACGGAATGTCTGGCGCCGTGGTGGACGGCAACGATATTCTCGAAGTGATCCGGACGGTTCGGCAGGCAGCGGAGCGGGCGCGCAGCGGAGCGGGCCCGTCCCTTCTCGAAATGAAAACCTTCCGAATGCGGGGGCATGAGGAGGCCTCCGGTACCGCCTACGTCCCCGACGACTTGTTTGCCGACTGGGCGGAGCGGGACCCTCTGGAGCGGCTTGCGCGGCAGGTAGTGGACGCAGGGTGCGCTACCCGGGAGGAACTGGAAGCGGCACGGGCGCGCATTACCCGGCAGATCGAAGAGGATATCGAATATGCCTTGACCCGGCCTGCGCCCGAAAGCACGCTCGAGGCGGAACGCGCCGGCGTGTTTGCGCCTGCGGCCCCTCTCCGTGAGAAAAACCCCGAAGCCGGCGAGGGGGCAGGCGTCCCGAAGCGGTACATAGACGCCGTTTCAGAGGGGCTCCGGCAGGCGATGGAGGAGGATGCCTCCGTACTGCTGCTGGGACAGGATATTGCCGAATACGGGGGCGTATTCAAAGTTACGAAGGGGTTTCTGGAAGCATTCGGCCCCGACCGGGTGCGGAATACCCCGATTATCGAAAGCGGGGCCGTCGGGGCTTGTATGGGACTGGCGATCGAGGGCTTTCGGCCCGTCCTGGAAATACAGTATGCGGATTTCATCGCCTGCGGATTCAACCAGATCGTCAACAATCTGGCAACCACTCATTACAGGTGGGGGCAGTCCTTGCCGGTTACGATACGCGCGCCCATCGGGGGCGGTATCGGGGCCGGCCCCTTTCATTCGCAGTCGAACGAAGCCTGGTTTTGCCACATACCCGGTCTGAAAGTGGTGTTTCCGGCCACACCGTATGACGCCAAGGGACTCTTGATGCGGGCTATCCGGGATCCGAATCCCGTTCTTTTCCTCGAACACAAGCGCCTGTACCGCTCCCTGAAAGCGTTGGTCCCCGATACGTCCTATGAGATCCCGTTCGGGAAGGCGCGCATTGCCCGCGCGGGCACGGCGGTCACCATAGTCACCTGGGGAGGAGGGGTGCAATGGGCGCTCGATGCGGCGGAACAGTGGGCCGGACGGGGATACGAACTTGAAGTGGTGGATCTGCGTACGCTCGTGCCCTGGGATATAGAGGCCGTGCTGGGATCGGTACGCAAAACGAACCGGGTGCTCGTGTTCCACGAGGCGCCGCTGCAAGGCGGATTCGGCGGAGAGGTGGCCGCCCGCATTGCAGAGGAGGCATTCGGACAACTCGATGCGCCGCCGGTGCGAGTCGGTGCGGAAAACATGCCGATTCCGTTTTCCATCCGCCTCGAAGAAACCCTATATTCCGCTCGCGCAAAACTGGACGAAGCGTTGCACAACCTGTTGGCGTATTAATAAAAACCCCGCCCGCGGGCGCACCGGGCGGGCCGCCGGTGATCTTGCGCAGCATGCTCTCACTATAACCCATCAAAACATCCCATCCGAACATGGCAGACAGCACGACGAACATGCCCCAAAAAGGAGAAGCGGCCCCCGATTTCGAGGGATCGGCGCAGGGCGGCCAGCGCGTGCGCCTCGGCGATTTGCGAGGCCGCAAGGTAGCCCTGTATTTCTACCCGAAAGACGATACGCCAGGCTGCACGACGCAGGCCTGCAACCTGCGCGACGGTCACCAGGCCCTGTTGAACGAGGGAATCGTTGTGATCGGCGTATCCCCCGACGACGAAGCATCCCACGCAAAATTCGCCGGGAAGTATGACTTGCCGTTTCCGCTGCTTGCCGACCCGGACAAGGATATTATCGGGCGATACGGCGTGTGGGGCGAGAAGAATCTCTATGGCAAGAAGACGATGGGGTTAAAGCGCACGACGTTTCTTATCGATGAAGAGGGATGCATCGTCCATGTGTTCAAGCGCCCGAAAGTATTGAACCATACGCGCGAAATCATGGAAAAATTCAATCTTGCGTAAGGTCCCATCGAAGCACGAACGGCGCATCTGCGTTGTTGGGGTTAAGGAGATGAATTTCAGGGGCTTCCAGTACGTTTTCCGGAAGAGGCAGCACGATCCGGTCATGCAGGTATGCCTCGCAGGAGTCGCCGCCGGTGTCGTGGCGGAGCAGAATCGCTGCGGCCCGGCCCGTCACCCGGGTGCGCGGCTCGAACGTATGCTCGGTGCAGCCGCCCGTATAGGCGACCAGCACCGAGAGCGAATCCGAGACGATGGCCGGCGGCTCGTCCGGGGAATTGGGCGAAAGGTTGGTGAGAATCTCGTACGGGTCGCCGAACCGTTCCGGGCCTGGAGGGGCCTCCGGCGAATTGCACCCTGCCCATGCGCCGATCAAAAGAACGCAAAGGCCCGCAAGGACCCGGTCGCGCGTTATTTGTCGAACCCTATGCTTCATTAGATCATGCCGCGCGTTACGTACGAGCCGGTGATCGGCCTGGAAGTGCATTGCCGGCTTCTTACCGATTCCAAGGCGTTCAGTTCTGATTCCGCCCGGTTCGGCGCCGGGCCGAATGTGCATGTGGATCCGGTCAGTCTCGGCCATCCCGGCACGCTCCCCG
>JANQSQ010000230.1 GCA_028283985.1 Rhodothermales bacterium
GCGTCCGAAATGGACGATCTGGATCCGGGCAGCGCGTCCGAAGACGCTGTGGGCCGCGGTGGCGCCGGTGCTGCTCGGGACGGCCTTCGCCTTCGGGGAAGATGCCTTCCATGCGCTTTCCGCGTGTTGCGCATTCCTTGTTGCCGTGTTCATTCAGGTGGGCACGAATTATGCGAACGATTACCAGGATTTCGCGCAGGGCGCCGATACCGCGGACCGCAAGGGGCCCCTGCGCATCACCCAGGCGGGTCTGGCCAGTCCCCGGGCGGTCCGCACCGCAGCGGCTATTGCTTTTCTGATCGCTTTTCTGGCCGGTCTGTATCTGGTTGTACGTGGAGGGTGGTTTCTCCTGTTCGTCGGGCTGGTGTCCATTTTGTGCGGGGCGATCTACTCGGCGGGGCGCCACTCGCTGGCGTACCCCGGCATTGCCGATCTTTTCGTGCTGGTGTTTTTCGGTCCGGTGGCCGTAGCCGGGACGCACTATGTGCAGGCGCTGACGTTTTCGTGGCCGGTTGCGCTGGCCGGGTTGGGGCCCGGGTTTCTCGCTACCGCCATTCTGCTCGTGAACAATACGCGAGACATCGAGGAGGATCGAGCCGCCGGGAAGAAAACGCTGGTGGTGCGATGGGGGCGCAGTGCAGGCGTAGCGCTCTACGGCGTATGCATGGCGGGCGCGGCTGTGGTGGTTGCGGCGTCGGCGATGCTTGCCGGCAATGGGTGGATGCTTATTGCGTTGCTTGCCACGCCGTGGGGTCTGGCCAATATGCGGACGTTGCGTGCTACGAGCGATCCTGCCGTGTTGAACCCGCTTCTGGGTTCGACCTCGCGGCTTCTGCTCGCATATTGCCTGCTTTTCGGCCTTGGACGGATCATGTAACCGGTTGTCCTGACTCCATGGAGATTCCCTGTCTGCTTTCAACGGCGGCGCTCCGGGCGCCTCTTGAAACGGCGCTATCGTCTCCCGGCGTCGAGGTGCCGTATGGTGAACTCGACCGTCTTGTCTCGGGCACGGCCCGTCGCATGGCGGAAAAAGGAGTAGGCAGGGGAGATCGCGTAGCGCTCGTCATGGATCGGAGCGTGGAAGCGGTGATCCTGCTTCTTGCGGCAATGCGGGCAGGGGCCGTTGCCTGTCCGATTTCCATGCGTCTTCCCGAGGCTACGGCAGCCGAGCGATGTCGCAATCTGGGCGTATCGCTTACGGTCGGCGACCGGCCGCTCGAAGCGGCGGTGGCGGCGAAAAATCTGATCGAACGGGGCCTGCACGAAAACCCTGGCGCCGCACCGCCGTTTTCCGAGGATTCACCCGCCACCATCGTGTTCACCTCCGGGTCGTCCGGTGCGGCCCGCCCTGCGCTCCATACGTACGGGAATCATTATTTCAGTGCGCTGGGCGCGCAGGACAACATGCCGCTGGCTTGCGGCGACCGCTGGCTTTTGTCGCTGCCGCTCTGGCACGTGGGGGGGCTGGCGATTCTTTTTCGGTGCCTGCTTGCCGCAGCCACGGTGGTGTTGTCCGATCCGGCAGACTCCCTTGCCGAGTCCGTCCGGAAGGTGACCCATGCTTCCATGGTGTCCACCCAGCTCCGGCGGCTGTTGCGCGAAGCGGAATCCGGAGCGGTGCACCCGGAGAAGGCGCTGTTGCTCGGAGGCGGCGCCGTGTCACCGGTCCTGATTGACGAGGCCGTACGGCGTGGCATCCCCGTACATACCAGCTACGGCCTCACGGAGA
>JANQSQ010000232.1 GCA_028283985.1 Rhodothermales bacterium
GTTCCGCCGGTCACGGCGTCACTCTTCGTTGCTCGTCGCTCATTTGGAACCGCCAAACTTCACTTCTCGCGCCTTGATTGACGCCGTGCCTGACGGAACGGAGCATTGCTGTATAGTGTTACCAGGCCCCAGAGTATCCTATGCCTATTGCCGGATCATTTCCCAGACGAGATGATGGATTTCGGGGAGAATCAATTGCTCCATTGCCAGACGCACGGCATGCAATGAGCCCGGCAGGGAAAAAACAAGCACATTGTTCCACATTCCTGCAACAGCGCGCGAAAGCATGGCGCCTGATCCGATTTCCTCATAGGAAAGCATCCGGAAAATTTCGCCGAATCCCGGCAGCGTTCGCTCGAATTTCCGAGTCGCCACCTCAATGGTGGTGTCCCGCCGGCTGATGCCCGTGCCGCCCGTGGTCACGATTACCTCGCAGTGCGTGACCAGTTGATCCAGCGCCAATTCGATGCGTTCCGGGATGTCGGGAACGATACGGGCCTCTATGATATCGACGCCGGCTTTCTCGAGGCTTTCCACGATGTATCGACCGCTGGTATCCGTTGCTTCCGTCCGCGTATCGCTGACCGTGATCACCCCGGCGCGCACGGGGGTGTTTTGGGCGGCTTGCTTGTGTTCGTCGTAGCTCACGGATGCTTCGCCACTTCTTTTTCGTTATACCAGCGCGGCGGATCGTAGCCCCCCCGGCCCCAGGGAGCACATCGCAGGAGGCGGTGAATAACCAGCACCGTTCCTTTCAATGCACCGTATTTCTCGAGGGCCTCCACGGCATATTCCGAACACGAGGGCGTGTAGCGGCAGCTGGACGGCATATGCGGAGACAGCGCGTACTGGTAAAAGCGCACCAGTCCCTTGAGGAAAATGCGTGGAATACGCGCCACATATGTGATCGTGCGGTGCATGAATGCAAGGGGCAGGGCGGAAGAACGCCAGAGAACCGTTCGGCGGGGATTTCGTGTAATTCGGCGAGGACAACCCCGGTTCCTGCATACCCGTAACTATACCATCCGTTTGTGGGCGGGGCGTTGCAAGCAACCCTCATCCGGCAGCCAAACCGAATGTGGAAACATGGACAGGAATGCATTGCTCGAACAAGTGAAATTCGGTCCCGACGGGCTGGTTGCGGCGCTGGCGCAAGACCACGAAACGGGCGAGGTGCTGATGCTTGCCTGGATGAACAGGGACACCCTGCAACGCACGCTCGAAGAGAACGTCATGACGTATTGGAGCCGTTCTCGTCAGGAAGTCTGGGTGAAGGGGCAAAGCAGCGGTCATATTCAGGAGGTCATGGAAATCCGGATCGACTGCGACGGCGATGCGCTTCTTTTTAAGGTGAGACAGCATGGAGGAGCTGCCTGTCACGCCGGATACAAATCGTGTTTTCATCGCCGGTACGAACAGGCGCGTCTTATTACGGACAGCGAGCGCGTGTTTGATCCGGATGAAGTGTACGGGCAGACCTGATCGGAGTATCCTGTGGCCATGACGCGACGCACCAAAATTGTTTGTACCCTGGGACCGTCTTCGTCCGATCCCGGCGCGATCCGGGAGTTGATCCGGGCGGGTATGGATATTGCCCGGCTCAATTTTTCCCATGGCAGTCACGATGATCATGCGCGGCTTATCCGTTATGTGCGCGAAGCCGCTGACGATCAGGGGAAGGTGGTGCCCATCCTCCAGGACCTGCAAGGTCCCAAAATCCGGCTTGGGCCGATCAGGAACGGTGAAATTTCCATCAGTAAGGGGCAGCGGTTGACGCTGGCCGCCGAGCCCATCGAATACGGCACGGCCGAGCGGGTACAGGTCACGTACGACCTGCTGGCAAAGGATGTCAGCGTGGGCGGGCGCATTCTGATAGACGACGGCCTGCTCGAATTGCAGGTGGTTGACATTATCGACTCCGATGTCGTTACCGAGGTGATTGTCGGCGGGCCTTTGTCTTCCCGCAAGGGAGTCAATCTGCCCGACATCAAAACGTCTGCACCGGCGCTTACTGCAAAAGATCAGCGCGACCTTGCATTCGGCTTGTCACAGGATGTGGATATGATTGCCCTGTCGTTCGTGCGCGACGAGTCCGACATAACGGACTTGCTGCAACGTATACGTGCATCGGGCAAAGACATCATGGCGTTGGCCAAAATCGAGAAGCCGGAAGCCGTCCGCCGTTTCGACGCCGTCCTGGAGTCAAGCGAGGGCGTCATGGTGGCGCGCGGGGATCTGGGCATCGAAATGCCTATCTCACAGGTGCCGTCCACACAGAAAATGATCATCCACAAGTGTATTGCCGCCGGCAAGCCGGTGATTACCGCAACGCAGATGCTCGAAAGCATGATCAACAATCCCCGTCCGATGCGGGCCGAGGCAAGCGATGTCGCCAATGCGGTGCTTGACGGGAGTGACGCGGTTATGCTTTCCGGTGAAACGGCGGTGGGGAAACATCCGGTCCGGGTCGTCGAAGTCATGTCCCGGATTATCGAGGAAGCCGAACGGCATCGATGGCAATACCGGAACCCGCTTTCCAAGCCGGTGGAGCGTCGTTTTATCTCCGAAGATATTACGGAATCGGTGAGCTTTACGGTGGTCGATCTGGCCGAGCAGGTAGGGGCCTCCGCCATTGCTTGTCTTACGGCTACGGGAACCACGGCGCGCGCGATCGCCCGTCATCGTC
>JANQSQ010000660.1 GCA_028283985.1 Rhodothermales bacterium
CTGTTCCGTCAGGCACGGCGTCAATCAAGGCGCGAGGAGTGAAGTTTGGCGGTTCCAAATGAGCGACGAGCAACGAAGAGTGGCGCCGTGACCGGCGGAGGGCGGGGCCTCTTTTCCCGCCATGCGGCGTTGCCGCTCGCGCCTACGCGTCGAATCGGAGCACAGGCCCGATCGCCGCATCGCTTTCGAGGCGCTCCCGACCTGAGAGGTAATCCAACTCGACAAGGAACGAAAATCCGGCAAGCTCCCCGCCAGCCTTCCGGATCAGTTTCGCCGTCGCCGCCGCCGTGCCGCCCGTAGCGATTACATCGCCATGGATAAGAATTCGGTCTCCTTGCACGACGGCGTCCATGTGCATCTCGACACAATCCGCGCCATACTCCAGATCGTATTCCATCCGGTACGTCCGCCAGGGCAGCTTACCCTGTTTTCGAATGGGGATAAACCCTGCATCGAGCTCCTCGGCCAGAGGTAATCCAAACAGGAACCCGCGGGCTTCGATCCCCGCCACCTTCGTAACGCCAGCATCCCGAAAAGGCTCTGCGAGCGCCTCTACAGCCTGCCGAAACAGGACGGGATCCAGCAAGATCGGCGTGACGTCCTTGAACGCAATACCCGGTTGGGGAAAATCCGGCACGGTGCGAACCGCATCATGCAAAGCCTGTACGGATACTTCGGGAAAAGAATTCATTCGAAAAAAACGGAAAACGAACTGGATACCCAAATGGAAATGCATTCCGTCCGGGGAGCATTAGGCCCTAAGGAAGGCTCGCCTGCGAACCGAGCCCCTTGTCATACTGCTCCTTGTACGCGCGAACCGCCCTGAAGATAGCGCTTGCCAGATAATCCTGCCCGCGTTCGCTTGCCAGAAACGCCGCTTCGGATCGATTGCTGATAAATCCCAATTCGACCAGTACGGCGGGCATGGAAGCGCCCCAGAGCACATAGAAACCGGCCTGTTTGACGCCCCGGTTCTTGCGTTTCACCCGTTTCTCGAACTGATCCTGGATCAGCACGGCGAGTTCCTGGCTCTGTTGCATGTACGCGCTTTGCGTAAGCGCCATGCGAATGAGAGCCTCCTCGTTCATATCCTCGTATTCCCGCTGGGAACTCTCCATCTTCACCACCTCGTTCTCCCGCTCCATCGTACTGCGGGCGGCATCGGTCTTGTGCAGGCCGATGAAAAAAGTTTCGGCGCCGCTCGCCGCTTTATTGCCCGCCGAATTCGCATGGATCGAAATGAACAGCTTGCCCCCCCGCTCGTTGGCGATCCTCCCCCGGTCCTTGAGTTCGATAAAGCGGTCGTCCTGACGCGTATACTCGACATGCACGCCAAGGCGCTCCTCGAGGTACGCTCCGAGTTTCAGCGAAACGGCAAGGGCGATGTCTTTTTCGCGGAGGCCGTGTCCTTCCGCCCCCGGGTCCTTGCCGCCATGCCCGGCATCGATCACCACAGTGTCCAGAAGCCATTGTCCGCCCGCCGGAGCCTGTCCGCCGGACGGCAATACCGCCTCTCTTGTCCGACCGGTCGTTCCCCCTCCGATAGCAGGCAACCGATCGGTAGAAGGCGTGGCCAGCAGCGATACCGACCGAACGGGAATCTGCCGGATTTCCTCGTCCGTCCCGCGGCGCGAAGCAATCCGCCCCGATGCATACGCAAGTCCTACAAGAATATCGTTGGAGCCGCCGTCGCGGTAGGTCGAGGCATGCACAGGCTGTCCGGCATCCAATGTAAACCGGAAAAACAAATGGCCTTTCTCTTCTTCCCCCGAATACCGGAGGACGGGCCCTGCGGCGTCATCCCTCATATGATCGGAGGCAAGCCGCGTATTGAAAAGGATCACCTCCAGTTGCCCGTCGGCAAGCATGCGCGGCTCGCTGTAGGCAGCCACCGGACCGTCCGTATGGAATCGGACGACATAGCCCTTGCCGTCGGATCGCTCCGTCAGCGAAACACGCTCTACCTGCGGGACGGCGCGAAGCGTGATCGCGTTTGAAGAAGAAAGCGGAGCAACGGCAGCCCCGCTTTCATGAAAAGACGCCCCCGCCGCAGAAGCGACAAGAACGATTACGGCGCAAAACCGGACCATTCCCCCTACGGGAAATCCGGCGCGTAAAAAAAAGCCCGGACGCAAACGATGCATCATGGTTACGGAAACGGTCTAACAGGATCGCCTCCTCTGCATCTTGCGCCGGCGAAAGGGTGGGTGGTGGATAGGCAGAAAAGCAAATCGCAGCGCAAAACCCCACACTATCCGTAAATATACAAAAAACTGTCGAAAAAGCATAAGGGCCTGTTAACAGGCCCCCGGGGAGGCCCTGCGCCTCCCCGGTAATTACAAATAGAACACGTGAACAAGCAACGCAAGGATTGCCAGGTTAACCAGCAAGTGAAGGATGGCGATCTTTTTCATGGTGCTATCCTGGTTTGTCGATGGGATGAGGGGCTTGGCAACTTTTGTCCATGTGCCCCCAAAAAACAACGTTACCAGTCCAGGGTATCGTTGCCCAGCAACTCCTGCAGGCGACGATCCACGATATCGTGCTGACGTCGTCGGCGCTCGCCAATGGCCCACTGCAACTCACTCAGCCGCTCCTTGAGTTCTTCCACTTCGCGTCGACGATTTTCCTGCTTGAGCTCGAAAATTTCGTCCAGCCGTTCCCGCAATACCGCTATGCTGTCCCGGCGCGCTTTCCCCTCCTCCATCGCGGCGAGCTTGCGAGCCATGCTCACCGTCTCGCGCTCCATGAGCCGCTCGCTCATCAATTGGTCGAAAAGCCCCTTGTTGTTGTTCTGTATGTCCGAGAGATAGTGCTGCATCTGGATATGCGGAAACTCGCTCGCCGTACGGGCCGCTTCCGCCGCGTGCATCGTCATCTCTTCCAGCATTTGCTGCAATTCGTTTGTCCGGTTTGTCCGCGATGCCGCCAAACGACCTTGCAGGTCCTGGAGACGTCTCGCCTGTTCGCGCAGGTCGCCGGCCTTCCGCGCCAGAATGGCTTCGGGCGGTGCGGTGACGACAAACAAAATCGTGGCGTCCTCTTCCATGCCCGTACAACCCTCATCCAGTAAAATGCATTCGAAATCGCCCATGTGGGTTTTCAACCACAGACTGTCCCCTTCCAGAGCATACCGCCGCCCGTCTTGCAGTTGAATGATCAGGTTCTCGTCAGAAGAAGACATAGTATAATTCACGGAAGCGCCTTTCGGCGGGAAGTCTTCCGGCAGTTTGTCGGGCAGGATTTCCCGCCCATCTATGAACACAGCCCCGTCCGCAATGCGAAACGAACGCAGCGTCGGATCATTGCCTTGAAATGAATCCGGTTGCTGCGCCGCCGCCGTTCCGGCAGCAAGAATCAGGATCGGCAGGGCAAGCAACCAGCCTTTGAAGTACAGGGAAAGAGAGGTCATGGCTTTACGGTATTGGTTGAGCAGGGTGCGTTACCTCCGGTTTCCGGTAATGAATAAGTGTAGTTCCTGTGCACAGCGTCAGCGGCGATCCGAGGCGGGCGTCAACCCGGTATTCCCCGATCCGGCAGGGAGCATTTCGAGAGGCGCCGCGGGCGTTTCCCAGCCCGTGGCCACCCCATCGCCGATACTCCGGATGCGCTGTTGCAGGGATATGACATCGCTCTGGTCGTCCCAGGCCGGTATTTCCACCAGGATGAATCCCGGCTGGGCAAGCGCGCCGTCCTCAGCCTGTTCGGACACAGCAGCCGCCGATTGCAGCAGTCCGGCAGCATCAGCGGACGACGCGTCCGCAAGAACCGTTGGAGGAGGAGTTTCCAGCGTTGATTCCGAGGACGGGGGGACGGAAGCAACGGGGAGATCAGCAGCAACAGCAGCGATCCCTGCATTCCCGGGCTGTACATCGGCCCCGAGGCCCTCAGCCTCTCCGGCCGGGAAAAGCGTTCCGGGGGAAGCTTCGGCGGGGACTGCTTCCGTAGATACGGATGCATCGGGACGGACCGCCACCGGTTCGGAATCGGTCGAAGCCGGAGCGAACACATCCGCCCGAAACAATCCGATGAGCGCGACCGCCGCCAGCATCGCAGCGATGGCCCCGCCTGCAATACGTCTCGGTACCCGCCACACCACTCGTTTATGGGACAGGGCGGGGCGATCTTGCCGGGCGCCAGCGGGCTGGGCAGACTGTGCTGCCGCTTGCAGTACAGCCTCTACGGCCTCCGGATCGGGCCTTACAGAGCGGATCGCGGATCGCGCATCCAGCCAATTCTTCATTTCGCGCAGGGAAGCGGCCTCTTCCGTATTCCCGGAGCCGGGATCCGAGGGCTTCCCCGAACCCTCGTACAGTTCGAGAAGCCAGGCGTCTTTCTTGTCCATACCGGTTCGTTGTATCAGGTGGTTCGTATTCCGTCGGCCTCCTCGCCGAGTTCTATCCGTATCATCTTTTGCAGGTTGAGAAGCGCATAACGCATCCGCCCCAGCGCTGTATTGATGGACACATTCGTGAGTTCCGCAATCTCCCGGAACGTCATATCGGTTTCGTGACGCAGCAGCAGTACCTCACGCTGTTCGCCCGGCAACCGTTCGATGCATTGCTCCATAATGTCAATCCGGTGGCGCAGGTCAACCTGCTTGTCCGCAGGCGCCGGTTCACCCGGCAGCCGGTCCCAAAAAGAGCCGTCCTGCGCATCGTTCGTTTCCACATCGGTCCATTTTTTCCGCTCGCGCATATGATCGAAGACCGCATTGCGGGCAATGCGCATCACCCAGGCCAGCCATTTGCCCTGCGATGCGTACGCCCCGCGTTCCTTCTTCATCGCGCGGATCGCGCGAAAGAAGGTTTCCTGAAACAGATCGTTCGCTACGTCCCGATCGCGTACCATACCCATCACATAGCCGAATATGCGCTCCTTATGCCGTTCCACCAACTGGCGGAACGCCTCCTGATCGTCTTCTTCAATGTATGCGACCGCAAGGGCCTCATCCGTACGATGCATTCGGAATGACGGAACGGACGGGATGCAGAAAAACTATCCTGTTCCAGCCGCGCAATCCTTTACAGAGAATCAATTCTTATGCAAGAACGGAGCAGGAACAGGATTATTGTTTCACAAGCGAATTGGTTTTATTGAAACCGCCCGCTGCCGGGAAAGATCGATTAGGGCGGGTTTAAGGAACCATTCGGGCGTTATTTTCATAAGGATTCGGTTGCCGAAGACCGCCGCAAAGGCGTCTTCCCGTTCAAAAACGCAACGCAACATGCCGTGCGCAGCGGCATCATCGATCCCTTGTACCGCTACCTTCCTGCTTCTTTGTTTGATACCCGCCGCGCGCAATGACGTACTCGCTTGCCTGGTTCCTGCACCCTTTCACCATTCTGGGGAAGTACTCGCTACTGATCTTCCAGGCGTTCGTCTCGCCGGACGATTTTCGCACGTACCGCAAGAACATCTTCGATCAGATGATGCGCATCGGCGTGGAATCCATCCCCATCGTTGCGCTGGCCGCCGCTTTTTCCGGCGCCGTGACCACGGTACAGGTGTCTTACCAACTCGTTTCGGTCTTTCTGCCCGCCACTGTCATCGGATCGGTCGTGGCGCCCTCCATGATTCTGGAGCTCGGGCCTGTGGTGACGGGATTCATTCTGGCAGGGCGCGTCGGCGCGCGCATTGCCGCCGAACTGGGGACCATGCGCGTCACGGTGCAGATCGTCGCCCTCGAGGCAATGGGTCTCAACTCGATAAGCTACCTCATCGCGCCCCGGATCCTGGCGGGCATCATCATGTTTCCGATGCTCTATGTGGCCGCCTGCGCCATCGGCATTGGGGGCGGTATCGCCGTAGCCAACCTCGGCGGTTACCTGACCACGCAGGAATTCATACAGGGCGCCCGGAATTTCTTTCGTCCATTCGATCCGTACTTCGGCCTGAGCAAGGCATTCGTTTTCGGATTTATCATTACCTCCGTATCCTGTTATATGGGGTATTTTACGGCCGGCGGCGCCGAGGGCGTCGGTAAAAGCACAACGCAGGCGGCCGTGATGAGTTGTGTTTTTATTCTTATTGCAGACCTGGTCCTCGCCGTCACGCTGCTGTAGGGCCTGTCAACACCATGCAAGGGCGCCATGATCCGGCTCGAACATATCACCAAGCAGTTCAACAATACCGTCGTGCTTCGCGACGTTTCCCTCGACATTCCCGAGGGAGAAACGCTGGCGGTCATCGGACGGTCGGGTTCCGGGAAAAGCGTGCTCATCAAACATGCGGTCGGCCTGCTCACGCCCGACAAGGGACGCGTGTTTGTGGACGGCGCCAATATCCATGAGGTGTCCTACAAGGAGTTGCGGCGTATCCGGCGCAAGTTCGGCGTGCTGTTTCAGGGTGGAGCGTTGTTCGATTCGATGTCCGCTTTCGAGAACATTGCTTTTCCGCTGCGCACCTTCACCGGAAACTCCGATGAGGCTATCCGGAGGCGGGTCGAAGAGTGCCTCGACATGGTGCAATTGCCCGACATCGGTAAAAAAATGCCGTCCGAACTGTCCGGAGGCATGCAGAAGCGCGTAGCGCTGGCCCGGGCCATTGCACTGGAACCCAAGTACATCATATACGACGAGCCGACGAGCGGCCTCGACCCTGCAACGTCCAACCGTATCGACGAACTCATCCTGTCGCTGAACGAAAAGTTGCGCGTAACCAGTATCGTGATAACGCACGACATGCATTCGGTGCTCGCCATTGCAGACCGGGTCGCCTTTATCCATCAGGCCCGGATCGCCTGGACCGGCACCGTGGACGATATACACCGAACCGATCACGAATCCCTGCTCGATTTCGTCCGGGCCAACGAATACGTGATCGGCGAACAGACTTCCGCATCGGAAGTATCCCTGCATCCCTAACGAATGTCCATCCCTGTGAAGCACTCCAAAGAACTGATCGTCGGTCTGAGCCTCGCCGCTGCGGTGGTTGTTTTCGCCCTGGGCATCCGTTTCCTGCAGGATGTGCCGCTTTTCCGCAGCACGTACGTACTCTACACCCATTTCGAATCGGCCGGCGAGCTTTCAGGAAGCAGCTCCGTACGCATCAATGGGGTAAATGTGGGCACGGTGGGAGATGTCCGCCTGGACACGGACAATCGGGTGCGCATCCGGTTGCACCTTAACGACAGTATCCATATCCCGGAGGGATCCCATGCCGAAATTGGCGGCATTTCCGCTCTGGGTAATAATTATGTGGTTATTTTCCCCGGGCCTCCGGGCAACCCGCCGATCGCCGACGGCGGATACATCGAGGGCGTCAGTGAACAGGATGTCTTTGAAGCGGTGACGGAACGAAGTGTCCGCCTTACCGAAAATGTCGAGGAAGCCCTGGCGAACGCAAACCTCCTGCTCGAAGATACCGGCCTCCTGATCGGGGAAACCGGCGCCGATATCCGCCCGACGCTCCGGGCTTTGCGCGAAGTCACGGATGCCCTGGCCCGGACGCTGCGCGAGGAACAGGAATCCGTACAAGAAATCATCAGCAACGTCGAGATTGTTTCGAAGGACCTTGCCAGAATATCGGGGACCAGTGCGGACACACTGGCTCAGACGCTGCAACGCCTCGACCATATAGCGATGTATCTCGAGAACTCCCTGGAAACGCTGGAAGGAACCACGCGCAATTTGGACGATATTCTGGATAAGATCAATAACGGCGACGGCACAATAGCCCGGCTGCTGAACGATCCGACCTTGTACATAAACATGGGATCCACGCTCGCAACGCTCGACGCCCTGCTGAAAGACCTGCAGGAGAATCCTCGCAAGTATTTGCGGCACATGGACATTGTGGACGTTTTTTAGGGCCTGTTCTTACGCGCCGGCGGCGCCGTTTTTATTTTTGGCGCCACATCACACCAGAGTCTTCATACTTATCCGATGCTGATTGAATACATCCGGCGTCACCTCCCCTCTCTTCCTGCGCCAGCCCGCACGGAATTTGAACCCGCGCGCCAGAAACGAGGCCGTATGCTGTCGCTTGTACTGCTTCTGCTGCGCAGCGTACCGCCGTTGCTCCTCGCCGCGTTCATCTTCAGTTTCTGGTGGGACGTGCCGATTGGCGACCGCACGTACTTCGGCATAACATACCACTTCGAAAACCTCCTCCGCATCATCTCCGTGAGCGGATTGATCGGATACCTCACGAACTGGCTGGCCATTACCATGCTGTTCCACCCGAGGCGGCGGCGCCCCTTGCTGGGGCAGGGCCTCATTCCCGCGCAACGGGAACGCGTGATATACCGGCTGGCGAAGACCGTCTCCGAAGAACTCATCAACGAAGAAATTATCAAGGAAAAGATCGAGGCGTC
>JANQSQ010000661.1 GCA_028283985.1 Rhodothermales bacterium
CTGTTCCGTCAGGCACGGCGTCAATCAAGGCGCGAGGAGTGAAGTTTGGCGGTTCCAAATGAGCGACGAGCAACGAAGAGTGGCGCCGTGACCGGCGGAACCCGAAGGGCGGGGCCTCTTTTCCTGCCATGCGGCGTTGGGGCTCGCTTATGTGGCTGGGCCACACTGCGCTCGCGGCGCCTGGCCTGGCAGAAAAATAGGCTCCGCAGAGCGCCGCTGTATAGTGTGAACAGGCCCTAGGTTTTCCGGCGCAACTTGACCACGTTTTCGATGTGCGGGGTGTGCGGAAACAGATCGACGGGCTGTACCGCCTCGATGCGATAGATGTCCCGGAGCATGCCGAGATCGCGCGCCTGCGTCCTCGGATTGCAGCTCGCATAGACGAAGCGTCCGGGGCCCGACTCACCGATGCGCTCGACCACCTTCGGGTGCAGGCCGGCGCGCGGCGGATCCACAATAAGCACGTCCGCCGTTCCGTAGCGCTCCGCAAAACCGGGCCCGAACGCCTCCGGCATATCGCCCTGCACGAATGTACAGTTTTCCACGCGGTTGGCTTCGGCATTGGCGCGGGCATTACGGACCGCTTCTTCTATGAGTTCAACGCCCGTCACACTGTGAACAGCGTCCGCCACAAAGATGGAAATAGTCCCCGCTCCGCAATACAAATCGTAGACCCTGTCGTCCGGTTGCAATTCGGCAAACGCGCGCACCGTTTCGTACAACCGCTCCGCCTGGGCGGTATTCGTCTGGAAAAAGGAATTGGAAGCGATCTCGAACGTATGCGGTCCGATCCGGTCACGGATGACCCCGGAGCCGAACAGGATCTCGACCCGTTCTCCAAAAGCCGTCTGCGCTTTCCCCGTGTGGATCGTATTGACGAACGTGGTTACTTCAGGGGCGTCCTGCCGAAGAAAAGCAGCCATTGCCGCCATCCGCTCGCCATCGAATCCGTTCGTCACCAGGTTGACCATGATCTCCCCGGTGCGCTCGCCGGTCCGGATCGCCAGATGCCGCAGAAAACCGGTGTGCTTGCGTATGTTCCAGGGGAGCCAATCTCTCTCCCGGACAAAATCGCGGATCCGATTCACCATCTCATAGCTTGCCGTCGATAGCAGATGGCATTCGCGCAAGTCAAGCACTTTGTCAAAATGCCCGGGGACATGCAGTCCCAGCGCGAAATTCGTGTCGAAAGCACTGCCCGAATCGATTTCCTCCCGCGTCAGCCAGCGATTCGCGCTGAAGGAGAACTCCATCTTGTTGCGATAGAAATACCGTTTCTCCGATCCGATGGTCGGGAAAACGGAAACCTCCGCAAACTGACCGACACGCATCAGGGCGTCGCGCACACTCTCTGTCTTGGCGTCGAGTTGCGCCTGGTACTCCACATGCTGCCAGCGGCATCCGCCGCACGTCCCGAAATAGCGGCACGGCGCCGCAACGCGCAGCTTGCTCGATTCCAGCACCTCCTCGACTGCGGCTTCCGCATATCCCTTTTTCTTTTTGTACACCCGGGCGCGCACGCGATCTCCCGGTACAGCCCAGGGAACGAGAATCACAAACCCGTCCACACGAGCGAGAGACCTGCCCCCGTCGGCGAATTTATCGATAGACAGTTCGATATGCGCTCCGCGCTCTACGATGCGGTTATCTCCCTTTTTTTCTGCAACGTCTGTCATGCGTCGGCCATCAGGTACCTTACCGGGTCTGATCGAAGGTAAAAGCCCTATCCCATGCGGACCATGACGCTTTCGAACAGGAGGGGGGCAGAACGGACATAATGGGAACGAAAACAAGGGCGCCGGATGAAAAGTGGACCAGAGCGTTAAAAAGCGTGCCCCAGGCCGAAATGCCACCGGCGTTCTCCAAGGCCGTCGGGGAATGCTCCGAAATCGGGACGACGAGGATCGTAGACCTTTACGGCCAGATCGACGCGCCCGATGAGATACTTCCAGTCCAGACGGAAGCCTACCCCGGATCCGACGCCTATCTGGCGATAGAAGGAATCGAAGCGGAAGCGCCCATCCAGTTTCCCGGATACATCCTCTCCGAAGCCGGGATTCCGAGGACCGAACCATACGTTGCCGGCATCCACAAAGAATGCGCCGATCCAGTCCGAGCCGAGAAAATGGAAAAGAATTCCCCGCACCTCCACGCCTGCTTCCAGTTTGATGTCCCCTCCGAGAATGTTCGTCCCTTCCCCGGAATCCTGTACAGAC
>JANQSQ010000662.1 GCA_028283985.1 Rhodothermales bacterium
AGACGATACCGGCAAGATGTTCCGGAAGATGTGCAAATCAGCGTGTTGTATTTACCGCAACCCGTTGTCCGACAACGCACTGTAACAATTCGTCTAACGCACCTCGAAAAGACTGTCCGGAAGCATA
Organism: Rhodothermales bacterium; assembly: GCA_028283985.1. Classification (GTDB taxonomy): domain Bacteria; phylum Bacteroidota; class Rhodothermia; order Rhodothermales; family VXPQ01; genus VXPQ01. The sequence goes on from JANQSQ010000662.1 coordinate 128, forward strand.
AACGCAGCCGGACCAAGTATGGAACCGTGCGCCTGATCGGCGACGCGCGGCCGGATCTCCGTGATTCTCCGGTTGTTGCGCGTCGGATACACCCGGTTCGTGAGCAGAATAACAAACAGGCCCGTGTCGGGATCGACCCAGAACGATGTGCCGGTAAAACCGGTATGTCCGAAACTGTTGGGGCCGAAACCTGCGCCAGCGGACGAATAGCCCTCCGGGCTCTTCGTATCCCATCCGAGCGCTCGGGTGCTGAGAACCGGCTCCTGTACGGTCGTGAACAGGCGCAGGGTTTCCGGCGAAATGAACGGCCTGCCGTCCACGCGCCCTTCGTCAAGCAGCATATGGGCGAATTTCACCAGGTCCTCGGCCGTGGAAAACAACCCGGCATGCCCCGAAACGCCCCCGAGAATCCAGGCGGGTTCATCATGCACTTCCCCCTGAACGAGCCGCCTTCGGAATGTGCGGTCCCGTTCGGTAGGCACTACGTCCGGATTGGGCGAGCCGGACGCCATGAATCCGGTATCGTGCATGCCAAGCGGCTCGAAAATATGCTCCTCGGCATATTCGTCGAAGGGCTGCCCGGTAATCCGTTCGATGACCAGCATGAGGGCGATCATGCTGAAATCGCTGTAGCGCATCTCCGTGCCCGGTTCATATTCCAGCGATTCCGCCAACACGGAATCGAGGAGGGCCTCGCGCGCGACGGTGCCCGTTTCGTAAAACCGCCGGTACGGAATAAGCCCGGAGGTGTGAGTAAGCAGGTGCCGGATCGTCACGTTTTCCTTACCGGACTGCCGGAATCTGGGGAGATAATCCGCTGCCGGCGTGTCGAGTTGCAATTTGCCGGCGTCGTACAATTGCATCGCGGCGGTCGTCGTCGCGACCACCTTGGTGAGCGAAGCGAGGTCGAACGACGAGGTCGTGGCGACAGGCCGCTCCTCGTCGTAGGTGAAGTGGCCGTATGCTTCCAGTTTGGCGACCACCCCGTTGCGCCCTATCGCAACAACAGCTCCCGGAAAAGCCGTGCTGTCGATGGCGTTCCGGATCAGGGTGTCGAGGCGACTGATGACCATGCCGTTCAGGCCGACTTCCGCAGGATATCCGGTTCGGATGGACTGCTGGAACAAGTCCATGCCGTCTCCGAACGCATACAGGTCGGGTATACTGACGGGCAGACGGCCGGTAATGTCGGCCTGTCCGGTAAGCGCATCGGCAGCGGCCGTCTGAGAGACCTCCGACGCACTGTATGCAATCAGGTAGGAAGCGGGCTGCGCCATACCCCGTACGATGTACGGGTCGCCGAACGAAACGAGCGCTACCGGAGGTCCGTATTCCACAAGGCGCGCCAGAAAATCTTTTTGCGGGTCTTCGGGGACGTTTTCCTCGTCCCCGGTTTCTGCAATCCGGGGGCGGGTGCGCAGAAACGCGGAGACCACGACAAACGGGTACGCGCCGCTCTGCTCCAGAGCGGCCTCGTAGTCTTCCGGAGCGGACCTGCCGTCAAGACGCAATGTGTCCACCGTGACGCCGGGCCGGTGGCGAAGCAAATCGGCAAGAAAACGATTTCCCGTGGACGGGTTCGAACCGTCCGAAAGGATAACGCACAACATGCGGGCCTCCTCGGAAAGAGGAAGTATGCCGCCCGTATTCCGCAGCAGGGTAAGCGACTGCCGGGCAATACCGAGGCTCAATGCCCTATGCTCTTCCAGGTCTGTTTGCAAGGTGTCCCGGTCCTGGGCAACGTTTCTGTCCGTATGCAGTCCCAGCCAGGCTTTGGCGCGTAAAATCCGCATCACAGAGGCGTCTATGCGTTCTTCTGTGATCACGCCTTCTGCGACAGCTTGCATCACGGAATCGCGCGCCGCCCGGGGATCTTCCGAAAGCAGCAACATGTCGGTACCTGCCAGCAGAGACCGAACGGCAATCTCCTCCGTCGTAAAATGCGCTGTGACGCCGGCCATATCCAGGGCGTCCGTGACGACGAGCCCATCGAAATCCAGCTCGTCACGCAACAGACCTGTAATCACTTGCGGCGAAAGACTGGCGGGGAGTGTCGAGTCCGGCTCGATCCGGGGAAGCGCAAGATGCGCGACCATGACGCTCATCACACTATCCTGCACCAGTTCCCGGAACGGAACGAGTTCCAGAGCATGGAGCCGGTCGGAACCAAAAAGCAGCACGGGCAACGCCAGGTGCGAATCGACGGAAGTGTCCCCATGACCGGGAAAGTGCTTTGCCGTGGCGAGCACGCCGGCGTCCTGAAGCCCGGATGCAAAGGCGGCCGCCATACTTGCGACCAGTTCCGGCTGCTCGCCGAACGACCGGGTGTTGATGACAGGATTGTCGGGATTGTTGTTCACGTCGGCTACGGGAGCGAGTATGTGCCGCGCCCCGAGAGCCCGCGCCTCCCGGCCTGTGACGTACCCGGCCATGCGCGCCCATTCGACATCCCGTGCGGCGCCCATCGCCATGGCCCGCGGAAAGACGGTCGTCTCGTCCACACGCATCCCCGGACCCCATTCCATATCCTGGGCAATGAGCAGCGGGAGTTTCGCCCGAGCTTGCAGGTCGTTTATGAGCGCGATCTGATCCGATGGATTTCCCTGAAAAAAGGTGACGCCGCCGAGTCCGAATCGCTCGACCAGATCCACGAGGTCCTGGTATGCGGCATCGTCCGGATCCATCATCCGGCCATAGGCGCGCACGGAAAACAATTGAGAGACCTTTTCTTCCAGCGTCATGGACCGGAGTTGCTCTTCAGCCCATGCTTCCGTATCGGGCCAGAGGTCGTCTGCATCGGGAGGCCCGGAAAAAATGCCTGACAGGATCAGCACATACGCAGCGATCAACGCGCCGAGCGCCAGCACGACGCCAGGTAAAA
>JANQSQ010000233.1 GCA_028283985.1 Rhodothermales bacterium
GTTCCGCCGGTCACGGCGTCACTCTTCGTTGCTCGTCGCTCATTTGGAACCGCCAAACTTCACTTCTCGCGCCTTGATTGACGCCGTGCCTGACGGAACAGAGCATTGCTGCATAGTGTCAACAGGACCTGGTTTTTCCGGGCTTGCATTTTGAATCTTCCGAGGCGGTCCCCATGCCCAACACCCCCACTGTCCGACAAATTGCGGAATTTCTCGAAGCATGGGCGCCTCTCTCGTCAGCGATGTCCTACGACAATGCCGGCCTGCAGGTAGGTAACCCCGATGCGGAAGTCCCGACGGCATTGCTTGGCCTGGACATGACGCCGGAACTGCTCAACGAGGCGAAAACGCTGGGCGCGACGCTTATCGTCACCCACCACCCCCTGCTTTTTCGCCCTCTGCATGCCGTCACCACAGAAACCTATGTTCCGAATCTGGTCTGGCGCCTCGCTGCCGAAAACATCGCACTGTACAGCATCCATACGAACCTTGACGCCGCTTCGGGAGGCGTATCGTTTGCCCTTGCAGAACAGCTGGGACTCACCCGTACCGATTTTCTCCAGCCCTCCGAGAGCGGCGAAACCGGGTTTGGGGTCATCGGCTCATTGCCTGCCCCCATTCGCTTGCAGGCCTTTCTCGAAATTATCGCCGAGCGCCTCGAAACCCCTGCATTGCGTTATGCAGGCGACCCCGAAGCACGTATCCGGCGCGTAGCCGTGTGCGGCGGGGCAGGAAGCAATCTGATCGCGGAAGCGGCCTCTTGCGGCGCCGACGCCTACGTTACCGCGGATATAAAATACCACGACTTTTTCAACGTGCTCGATACCCGGGGGCATCCGCACCCCGCCCTGATCGACGCCGGACACTACGAAACGGAAAAATTCACGGAAAGCCTGCTTGTGGAGGCACTGGCAAAGCATTTTCCACAGACAGCCTGGCGGCGTACGAAAACCAGCACAAGCCCCGTGCGAACTTTTATCTCCCCGATACGTTAGCGGCGTTTGCATCCGTCAGTCCTTATTTGCTATCGAGATATACAACATGGCCACTGCTCAGGAGACAAGTACCGGCGAACAACTGCGGGCCCTGATCAGTCTCCAGTTCATCGACAGCCAAATAGACCAGATCGAAAAACTGCGCGGCGATCTGCCGGAGGAAATTCGCGACCTCCGGGATGAAAAGGAAGGCCTTTCTACGCGCATCGAGAAATACAAACAGGAAGAGACGCAAAACCAGGAAGACAAGAAATCATCCGAAACAGGCATCAAGGATGCCGAACTCCTCATTACGCGGTATGAGGAGCAGCAACTCCAAGTAAGAAATAACCGCGAGTACGACGCGCTTACGAAGGAAGTCGAAACGCAAAAGCAGCGCATCGAGGAAGCGAAAAAGCGCATCGAGGAAATCACCCAGAACGAGGATGGACACAAGGCGGTTATCGAAGAAGCCGAGGCCCGGATGAAAGAACTGGATGAAATCCTTGCTACGAAGGAAAACGATCTGCAGGAGGTGCTTGACGATACCAAGCAGGAACAGGCCCATCTGGAAGAAAAACGATCCGAAGCCGCCCAAAAGGTGGATGCCCGCTATTTACTCGCTTATGAACGCCTGCGGGGCCGTCTGCACGACGGCAGGGCAGTAGTACCCATCGAACGGGGCGCCGCAGCCGGCTTTGCCGTGCCTCCGCAGCGTCAGGTCGAGATTCGCCAGGGGAATCGCATTGTGGCCTGCGAGCATACAGGGCGGATCATCGTGGACAACGACCTGTTCGTCAAGACGATCAAGGCAACAAACGCATAGCCGGATCGTACGAAGGCGAAAGGCGATGCTGCCACCGTCCTCCCGCCATCGGGCAAAGAAAGGGCAACAGGGCCGAACCAGCGTGTACGGCCGGGCGCATTCTCCGAAATATTCCTGCCGGATCGCCGCTCCGGTCCGTGAGACCGGGGAGGAAAGTCCGAACACCAAAGGGCACCGTGCTTCCTAACGGGAAGGCGCCGTCGAGGCGGCGACAGCAAGTGCAACAGAAAGCAAACCTGCCGATGGCGCTCCGGCGCACAGGCAATGGGTGAAACGGTGGGGTAAGAGCCCACCAGCGTCCCGCGAAATCGGGGCGGCTATGTAAACCTCACGGGGTGCAAGACCAAACAGCGCCGCATCATTCTGCAAGAATGAACAAGGTAGCCCGTCTTGAGTAGCGGCGCGGGTAGGTCGCTCGAGGCCGTCGGCGACGGCGGTCCCAGATAAATGGCGATCTCGCCGCAAGCGGTGCAGCGGCTGCTGCTGCGGTCAGACAGAATTCGGCTTACAGGCAGGGACTGCCGCGATACACCGCAGCAGACGGGCTTACTCTTCGGCGGGAGCCGGTTCCGGCAGTGAGGGAAGTTCCTGCTGCTCCCCGACAGGAGGCAGTGCAGGCGTCGTTTGCTCTTCCTGCGCGCGCTGTTGAATCACGCTTTCCTGCACCTGCCCCTCTCCGATAGCGAAATTCGATACGACGCAAAGTACGATGAACAGCGTGACAAGCATCCATGTCGCCTTCTCGAGCACATCCGGGGCCTGACGCGTTCCCAGAATTTGTTGCGTAGCACCGCCTGCGGCAATACCGGCAAGCCCTCCTCCCCGACCGCTCTGCACAAGCACTACCAGCGTAATCAGGACCGCAATCAATGCGATCAGCACGATGATGAACGTAAACATGGTCGCCGTATCGTTAGAATATGGAATGGTTGCCCGTCGCGCCCGCACTGATTAACGATCAGGCATGGCGCACCGTAGCCGTTCCGGTACGCCGAACACCCGCATCAGGATCCATGCGCCGGCAGCGGGAACGCGTAACCTCATGTCGATGCCCCCCGCTGGTCGAGATGGTACCGCGCATAGAGCAAGGCCAACGCAGATTTCATATCGACGATACCTCCCTCCCGTACAAGCTTCAGCGCATTGTCAAAGGATGTCGACGCCAATTCCACGAATTCACCCTGTTCAAGGTGTTGCGCCCCAACTTCCGTAAGGTCTTCCGCGAGATATAAATGAATGATCTCGTTGCTGTAGCCGAGACAAGGAAAAAGCGCGCCCAGCTTCGTGAAGGACGCCGCGCGCCATCCGGTTTCCTCCTCCAGTTCGCGTGCCGCGGCTTCGGCAGGGTCTTCCCCCGGTTTGTCCAGTTTCCCGGCGGGCACTTCAAGAAACACGCTTTTGGCCGGATACCGGAATTGACGCACCAGCAAGGTCGAGCCATCCGGAAACAACGGCACCACGGCAGACGCCCCGGGATGATCGATCCACTCCCGAAGCCCTTCCTGTCCATCCGGAAGCAGCACCCTGTCGCGATACACTTTAAGCAACTTGCCATCGAGCAATTGCTCGGACGAACGTTCTTTTTCGATGAGATTCTGCATGACGAAAAACGGACCGGGCGAAACGTCTGTGACCTTGTGGGCGCATATGCTTCCTGAAATGCCCCCTCCCAACGCGCACGCCGGAATATGGGTCCCCTTTCCCGCCCGGGGTATCGGTGTAAAACGACAGCAAACGGCATTAAAATAAGAGACGGGTGATCCAGACTTTGCGAGCGAGCGGGTATACGCCTTACAGAGATCGGAGACCTCCCAATGTTGGCGCGCCAACATTGAAGTGCGGAGGCGTGCGCCAGACCTTCGGCCTCATTTTTGACCGGCTTATGCTGCGTGACGCTCTACGCCGATACGGTCTGGGACCTGGCAAAACAAGCGAATTTTTCGGGTTAGCGCCAAATCGCTGTCGTTTTACAAAGCCGCCTGCCCGGCCATGTTACCACTTCAGCAGACCCCTGACCCTGAATTCGGGCAGGGTATCGAAGGAGATCGCCCCGGTTCCGGGCGTGCTGCCTTCAACGTTCAGAAGAAAACGTCTGCCTGTCTGCAGGTTGAACCCCAGAAGGACGCTGCTGCGGCCTCTATCGGAAAAAGCAACGCCTGCGTAGGGGGACGCTACGCCTTTGCCCCCCGAGGCCGGAAACCCGTAGCCCATCTCGCCTTCCACGCGCAGAGGCTGACCGTAAAGATAATCCCGGGACATACCCGTTGCGGACCGGGGCAGGGGCTCGCGCTCACGCATCGATCCCATAGTCTGCATACCTCCGAACCCCGTCCGGGGAGCAATGCCCCAGGACTGCGATACATTGAACGAGGCGCCCAAAGGAGAGGACGGGTCGGGATCGAAGACGACGACGCCCGAGGCGCCCCACGCTTCGATCCCGACCCGTCCTCTCCTTTGGGCGCCTCGTTCAATGTATCGCAGTCCTGGGGCATTGCTCCCCGGACGGGGTTCGGAGGTATGCAG
>JANQSQ010000001.1 GCA_028283985.1 Rhodothermales bacterium
CGACGAGGTGAGCGCCAGCGGCAGCAGCATCGTGGATCCTGCGATTGGAGAGGCCGGTGACATCGATACGGCATTGATTACGCTTCGGACGCCCGGCGGCCGACTATGCAGTATCAGTAACAGTCGACGCACCTCGTATGGATATGACCAGCGCGTCGAGGTGCACGGTTCCTTGCGGACCGCGCGCGTTGAAAATCAACCGGAAACACAGTTGCTTATTTCCGGGGATGAGGGAAGCACCGGATCCAGGAACAAGCACTTCTTTCATGATCGTTATGCGGAAGCGTATCGCATGGAGATGAGGCACTTTGTCTCGGTAATAATGGGCAGTGAGACGCCGCGGACCACCGTCCTGGATGGCTTGCGGGCGCTGGAGCTCGCCGATGCTGCGGCGCAGGCGCTGAAAGAAAAAAGAACGGTTCAAGTACAGTCGTCCGGTAGCTGACGGCCCCATGATAATTTTCGTACATTAATTAGGCCCTGGCGTACACGCCTAGAGGCGTCTGAAATCGAGCATCCGGAACTATAGGGAGATACATCTATGCGGTTGACAATGTCACAAGCACTGGTGCGGTATCTCGCCAATCAGTACATTGATGACGATGGGGATATCCGTCCGTATTTTGCCGGAGTATGGGCCATTTTCGGCCATGGCAATGTGGCGGCCATTGGCGAAGCTCTTTTCGCAAACAAGGATATCCTGCCGACATACCGCGCCCATAACGAGCAGGGCATGGCGCTGGCTGCCATCGCTTACGCCAAGGCGTTGATGCGACGGGGAGCCATGGCTTGCACCACATCTATTGGGCCGGGCGCCACGAATCTGGTCACAGCTGCGGCGCTTGCGCATGCCAACCGCCTGCCGGTGCTTTTTTTGCCCGGGGATGTTTTCGCCAATCGGCGTCCGGACCCTGTGCTGCAGCAAATTGAAAGTTTTAGCGACGGTACGGTGAGCGCGAACGATTGTTTTCGTCCCGTATCCAGATACTTTGATCGGATCACGCGGCCCGAACAGATTATCACCGCGCTGCCCCGTGCGATGACCACATTTATGAATGCATCCCGCTGCGGTCCTGTCACGCTTGCGTTATGCCAGGACGTGCAGGCGGAGGCCTATGATTATCCGGAAGCGTTTTTTGAAAAACGGATATGGAAAGTGCAGGCGCCTGACGCGGCAATGTCAGAAGTTCACGATCTCGCACAGCGTGTGAGATCTGCGAAGCGCCCATTGATCATTTCCGGCGGCGGCGTCCTCTACAGCAAGGCAAGCGATGCATTAGCCTCTTTTATTGACGCGGTCGGTATCCCATGCACAGAAACGCAGGCCGGCAAAGGCGCATTGCATTGGGAAAATCCGCTCAATCTGGGTGCGATTGGCGTGACCGGATCGTCCGCGGCCAATGCAGCGGCGGCGGAAGCCGACTTGATAATCGGCATCGGCACAAGGCTGCAGGACTTTACCACCGCGTCGAGATCCCTGTTCAGCAATCCGGATCGGGAACTGGTGCAGGTCAATGTGAATCCGCTGGACGCCGGCAAACACGGCGCGATACCGATTTTTTCCGATGCGGGGCGTTTGCTGTCAAGCCTTCAATCCGCTCTGCACGGGTACTCAGTCGATGACGTCTGGCGGTCGCTTTCCGTTCAAAGGGCTGCCGAATGGCGGGCGGTGGTCCACCAGGCGCTTACCGATCCCGGCGATCCACCGTTCTCCTATGGACAAGTCCTGGGCGCCATCGACAGGGTGGCGGACGAAAACTCGGTGGTGGTTTGTGCAGCGGGAAGTCTACCCGGTGAGCTTCACAAATTATGGCGAACGTCGAGGCCCGGCGGATACCATGTCGAGTATGCCTATTCCTGCATGGGGTATGAGATTGCGGGCGGCCTCGGCGTCAAAATGGCCCTGCCCGATCGCGAAATATTTGTCGTTGTCGGGGATGGCAGTTACATGATGATGAATTCCGAACTGGCTACAGCGATAATGATGGGCCACAAGATCATCGTCGTCGTATTCGACAATCAGGGTTATGCCTGCATCGACAATCTGCAGCGCGGCGCCGGCTCACCCGGTTTCAATAATATGTTCGAGGATACGGTGCACGAGGAGTTGCCGGCCATCGATTTTGCAGCTCATGCGAAAAGTATGGGTGCTGAAGCCGTGCATGTGGATTCCATCGACGCACTTGGATCTTCGTTGAAGGATGCACGGAAGGCCACACGTTCGACAGTCATTACCGTTGCCGTCGGACGTGCCGGAAGCGGCGATATTGGCGGGGCCTGGTGGGATGTGGCGGTCCCTGCCGTATCCGATCTGGATACGGTTACGGATGCCCGCGCGGCCTACGACGCCGCCACAAGGAAACAGCGTGTGGATGGGTAGCGGCATGGAAATACGATTTGGCGTAAATCCCATTGCATGGTCGAATGACGACCTGCTGTGGTTGGGCGGCGACACGCCGCTTGAGACCTGCCTTACCGATACGGCGGAACTCGGCTTCGTCGGCATCGAGTTGGGCAATAAATTCCCACGTAACGCGAACGAGCTTCGGGCGATTCTCGACAAATACGGACTTGAACTGGTGGGCGGCTGGTATTCGGGCCACATTCTGCAAAACGATGTCGATGCGGAAATTGCCAGCCTCCAGGATCACCTTGCGCTTCTGAAGGCTATGCATTCCGAGGTATTCATCTATGCGGAATGCAGCAACACGATTCATCCTGACATCGACAAGGGCATGCAGGAAAAGCCGGTCCTGAGTGAAGAAACCTGGCCGCTTTTCGGGCAGCGTTTAAGCGGGGTGGCGGACTATATCCGGAAGGAAGGACTGCGCTTCGCCTATCATCACCACACAGGCACTGTAGTGGAGACGGCGTCGGAACTCCAGCGCTTCTTTGCCGAGACCTCGGATTCGGTCGGTATCGTGCTGGATACCGGTCATGCATACGTTGGCGGGATCGATCCGGTGGAAATCACCCTTTCATTCCCGCAACGGATAGCCCACGTGCATTGCAAGGATGTCCGTGCAGCGGTTCTTGCGGATATCCGTGCAAGGCATGCCAGCTTCCTGACCGGCGTGATCGAGGGGATGTTCACGGTTCCCGGGGACGGCGTGATTTCTTACGACCCTGTGTTCGGTGCTTTGAAAGATATTGGATATCGAGGCTGGGTGGTGGTGGAGGCCGAGCAGGATCCCGCCGTAGCAGACCCAAGACAATACGCCGAGTCCGGATTGTCCGCGCTGCGTGCATCCCTCCGAACAGTATCTCAGTAACACGGAGCAAGCGATAATGAGCAAGTTAGTCGTATCGACAGGCGAACGAAACGCGGACGGCCGGGTGCTGAGCGTCACACCCGAATCTGCCGGTTGGCAATACATAGGATTTGCGGTGTACCATTTGCTGCCCGGGCAAAACCTGGACATAGAGGCGAGCGAGCAGGAAACCTGTATCGTCCTTTTGTCCGGAAAGGCCACGGTCGTTGCGGGTGGAAAATCGTTTCCGGAGCTTGGGGGGCGCAATGACGTATTCGATGGTCCCCCCACGGCCGTGTATGTTCCCCATAAGACCGCATTCTCGATCGCGCCGGACACCGATCTGGAGGTGGCGTTGTGCACAGCCCCCGGCGGCGGCGAGTACGAACCGCGGCTGATCGCACCGGGTGAACACCCTATTGAGATTCGCGGTGTGGGAACGAATACGCGGCACGTGCAAGACATTCTCCCGGAGTCAGCGCCCGCGCATAGCCTGCTGGTGGTGGAAGTGATTACTCCCGCTGGACACTGGTCCAGCTACCCGCCGCATAAACACGACGTGGACGCGCTGCCAGAGGAGTCCTTGCTCGAGGAGACGTATTACCACCGGCTCCGCCCGAAACAGGGCTTTGCGTTTCAGCGTGTTTATACCGATGATCGATCGCTTGACGAAACCGTCTCGGTACACGACGGCGACTGCGTGATGGTGCCCCGTGGCTACCATCCTGTCGGCGCTCCGCATGGGTACGATCTCTATTACCTTAATGTAATGGCCGGCCCCAAACGCACATGGGCATTCAGGGACGACCCGGATCATACGTGGATTTCCAGGCGCGCTGTCTGACGCCATCGGGGGCGTGAACGACAAAAAGCATCAATATTCATAGGAGGTTTGCAATGAACGACGCAGATAACCAGAAGGCGGACAATCAACTCAACATAGAACTGGACGAAAAAACGGCGGAGGGCGTCTATGCCAACCTGGTGATGATTTCTCACTCCCCCGAAGAATTCATTCTGGATTTTATCCGGGTAATGCCGGGCGTTCCGACGGCGCGTGTAAAGAACCGGGTCATCGTAACTCCGCATCATGCACGCAGATTTTTGCGGGCGTTGCACGACAACATCGAAAAGTACGAGGCGATGCACGGTGAAATCGAGGAGCGGGAGCAGCCCGGGCAGTCCATCCGGTTCGGCGGTATGGCCGGACAGGCGTAGTGGAGGGGAATTTATTTCCGCACCTGCACCAGCAGGAAGGCAGCTGCGGCAAGGAATAATACGTGGGGTAGCCATACCGCTACGGAAGGGGGTAGCACCCCCGTATATCCCAACGGCTCGGTGATCTTTTGCGCGGTAAGGTACAGGAAGGCGACAAAGAGCCCGATACCAATTTGCATGGCTTGACCGCCTCGCCGCCGGGTTGCCGCGAGCGGCATACCGATCAGGACGAGAATAAGGTTCGCGAAGGGCCAGGCGAATTTGGCGTAATATCCGACTTGCGTGCGTCCGAGTCCACGCGCGCCGGAGCGCCCGATGTCCCGAATGTATCTTGCAGCGGCGGGGATCGTCATGGATTCCACATCACGCTCGGTGCGGGCGAGATCGCGCGGTAGGATTGTCAGGGCTGTGTCGATCCGGCTCAGAGTTTGCCGTGTCTCGACGCCATTCGAAAACGAGCGCACGATGGGTTGGTGAATTTGCCAGATCGACAGGGAATCGATCCAGCTCATGCGGACCCCGTCAATGCGCTGTACAAGACGGTTTGCGTCATTGAAATGCTGCAGGGAGATTCGATGGGCGGTCTCGTTGCGTCGATCGTAATATCCCACGGAGATGTAGGATCCCGGGCTATGTTGTCGGTGGATATTGTTCGTTTCTATGACCCGGGGGGCGTCTTTCAGGAAGCGCAACTCGAATTCGAGCACGGTGCGGTTGGTCTCGGGCACGATCCAGCCGTTGAACCAGAACATGCACGCGGTAACGGCAATGCCTGTGGCGAGATAGGGAACCAGGAGCCGGTAGAGCGAAACACCGCTGGTCTGAAGTGCGGAGAGCTGCAGGCTTTGGGACAGATGCCCGGTCAGGTACACGCACGACAGAAAAAGCGCCAGCGGCGCCGTAAGTCTGGCGATTTCCGGGATGTAATTGGGATAATAAACAAGAAAAACCTCGCGCATTGTAGCGCCGCGGTCCAGAAAATCGTCAATGAATTCGACGTAATGCAGGACGATGAAAAACACGATCAGCACTGCGACGAGCGCTGCAAAACCACTCAGAAGCCGGAAAACAATATGACGGTCGAATCGGTTCACGGGGATGCTCTGATTAATTTCGCGATGTCTCGAATCCGAAATGATTTCAACGATGCAATCATGACATCCTGTACATGCGAATGCGGAGCGCTGATCAAAGTGGAATTGATCAGAACATCCACAGGTACTTTGCAGAGGCGGGATGGATTCTTCGAACGTGTGCCGTACCTTGGGATACTCTGATCAAAACCGCTTTGCTCAGCCTCTGAGTTTTGCGGACTTAATCAGAGTACCCCTTGCTAATTGCCGTTCCGTACTGCGTACTTGAATTTAGGGCATACACACCATGAAACTGCACGAATATCAGGCCAAGGATATCCTCGAAGGCTACGGCGTTGCCGTATCGTCAGGGAGTGTGGCGTACACTGTGGATGAAGCAGTGGCTGCTGCGGAAGCATTGCAAGAGGAGGGGGTATCCCTGTTTGTCGTAAAGGCGCAGATCCATGCAGGCGGACGCGGAAAGGGAGGAGGAGTCAAGTTGGCCAAAGGGCTTGAAGAGGTGCGCGAGCAGGCGGAGGCCATTCTCGGGATGCAACTGGTTACCCCGCAAACCGGGCCTGAGGGACAGCGGGTGCGGGCGGTGTTGATTGCCGGAGGCGTCGATATCGCGCAGGAATATTATGCAGGCGTGACCCTCGACAGGCAGCGGAGCATGAACGTGATTATGGTTTCCACCGAGGGGGGCGTCGAAATCGAAAAGGTTGCGGAGGAAACCCCCGACAAGATAACCAGGGTGTGGGTGGATCCCATGACCGGCCTGCAGCCGTTTCAGGCGCGGGCGGGGGCTTTCGCGCTGGGGCTTGAAGGGGCGGCTTTCAAACAGGGCGTTCGTTTTATTACAGCCCTGTATGAGGCGTATGTCGGCATGGATGCCTCGCTGGCGGAGATCAACCCGCTTGTGCGGACAGGGAATGGAGATTTGCTTGCCATAGACGCCAAAATAAATCTGGACGACAATGCACTGTATCGCCATACGGATCTGGCTGCGCTGCGCGATTTGCACGAGGAGGATCCGCTTGAGGTGGAGGCTGCGGAGCATCGCCTGAATTATATTCGCCTCGACGGCGATGTAGGGTGTATGGTGAACGGCGCAGGCCTTGCCATGGCCACCATGGACATGATCAAATTGGCGGGGGGAGAACCGGCCAACTTTCTTGATGTAGGCGGCGCCGCCGGCGTGGAAACCGTGGAGCAGGGGTTTCGGATCATCCTGAAAGATCCCAATGTCAAAGCGGTGCTCGTGAATATTTTCGGCGGCATTGTGCGGTGCGACCGGGTAGCGGCAGGTATTGCGGAAGCCGCGGCGAATGTAAACATTACGGCGCCGCTCATCGTGCGCCTTCAGGGTACGAATGCGGAAGAAGGACAGAAAATTCTACGGGAGAGCGGTCTCGAACTGGAGACGGCGGTGTTGCTGAAGGAGGCGGCTGCAAAGGTTACGCACGCACTCCACGCATCGGTGCGGTGAATCAGACAGATCGGATCGTTGAATCGGCCGTGACGCTTGAAGGCGTTACGAAGCGGTACGGCGCCACGGTGGCGGTGGATGACGTATCGCTGGAAGTGAGATCGGGCGAATTCTTCTCGTTGCTTGGGCCGTCCGGATGCGGCAAGACCACGTTGTTGCGTGTAATAGGCGGTTTCGAGCGGCCCGATGCAGGCACGGTGCGCATTGCCGGCCGCGATATGACCAGCATGCCCCCGCGTCGCCGGCCCACCGCTATGGTGTTCCAGAACTACGCGCTTTTCCCCAACATGACCGTTGGAGAGAATGTGGCGTACGGGTTGCGTGTGCGCAAAGTGCCGCTGGCTCGCCGCCGGGGGCGCGTGCGCGAAGCACTCCGGCGGGAAGAGAAGGACGCATTGACAGACCGGCCTGTTACGGAGCTTTCCGGCGGGCAGCAGCAACGGGTGGCTCTGGCGCGCGCCGTAGCTGTGGAGCCGGACGTATTGCTTTTCGACGAGCCTCTTTCCAATCTCGACATTGCGCTCCGCGAGCAAACGCGACGGGAATTGAAGGTGCTTCAGCACCGCCTGGGTATTACCAGTATCTATGTGACCCATGACCAGCAGGAGGCACTGGCGCTGTCGGATCGAATCGGGGTCATGAGAGCGGGGCGTCTGGTGCAATCGGGCGATCCCGAGCGCTTGTACCGGGAGCCGCAGACGGCGTATGTAGCCCAGTTTCTGGGCGGGAGCAATATCGTGTGCGATCATCGCCTTGCGACGCGGCTGGCGCCGCAGGAGGAGCCGCCGCCGGGATGCGTTTTGTCTATCCGTCCGGAGCATTTCGAGGTGTCCCCGGAGGGGGTCGAGGCGCGGCTTGTGAGCCGGCAGTTTCTGGGAACGCTGACCGAGTGGTGGGTGGAGGTGGACGGATATCCCTTGCGGGCGTGGCTGGATCCGCAGGAGGCATTCTCGGACATCGTAACCTTACGGCCCTCCTCGGTGCGGTGGGTCCTCGACGACCGGAAGGAAATCGACCAGACCGGTAAAGAATAACAGGGTATCCCAGGGCGCCTCAGTTTCGCAGCCTTCCGAACCGCCCCCGTATGTCGGAGCGCGGTTGCCGGAGGCGAAGCAAATCGCGCAACTGTCCGCTTTTCACATGCAGGTCGAAGCTGTACGACTGGTACGGCCCGAACGGTACCCAATTGATGGCCATTTCCCAGCAGTCGAAATCGCGAAAAACGGACACGCTGGTATAGATGAGTTTTTTCGCTTCGAAATCGTACCCGGAGCGCCCCTGTATTTTCCAGTCCGGCGTCAGGTTGAAATCGAAATGAGCGTTCAGCGCTGCGGTTCTTCTGGCTTCGCCGAACAGTTTGGAATAATTATAACTCAGGTCGAGGCGCAGGGACCACGGAATGGCAAAGTCGGCATAACTGTCCAATGTACCCGAATATGGAGACCGGAACGTGTCGTTTCCGGTAAATGGCGCTCCCCCCGGTATACCTGCACCGGCGGGCAGATCACGGGAGCGCAGTCTGTTGAAGGGGCGTTCCGGACCGGTTCGTTCGCTTTGGAACGAAGTGTTCAGGCTCACCCGGAACAAGGTGGCCCGTATGGGGAGCCATGGTCGGTCAGAGAAGAGAAACCGGTTGACGACCCGGGTGCCTTGGGCATTCAGGGCATAGGGAGAGAATGTGGCTCCCATGTTCAATCTGAGATTACCGGCGATCCGGGTACGGGCATTCAGGCGCAGATCCCCCAGTTTCATCGAGTCGGCGGCGAAGTTGTAGCCGGTGGCTATGCCGGTGTTCAACAGCCGGACCACATTCCTGCGCGTTGTTCCGGTGGAGTCGGTGGAGATGTGGCGCGTCTCGAACACATTATCAACCGAAAAACTCATGCTTTGTTGTCCGAAGCGCTGTACGCCGGGGACGAGCGCATATTGCTGGCGTTCTCCGTTCGCATCGGTATACGAGGCCGTATAGCCCCAGGCATCCGCATAAAAATCAGGGCGGTAATTGAAGCTCATGCTTGGGCGGACAGTATGGCGTAATCCATCGAAGGGCCCGATCCGAAAAGGGAAAATCCCGTAGAATGTCGTATTCATGGAAACCCCGGTCGAAAACTGCCTCAGGGCAAGAAAATCCGGTGTCTTTTCGATCGCAACCCGGCCTGTTTCGTCCATCTGCCGGCGTTCCGTTTGGATAAACCAGTCTTCCGTGTAATTGATATTCGGAACGAGGTGCACAGGAAAGGCCTGGGAGAGCGCCGGAAATCCGGCTCCAATGTTGATCCGATGCGCTGCTTTAAAGGCGAAAGGCTCCGACTCGCCGGTTGCCTCCCGGTATTTCGAGGGAGAAATCAGCGCTTCGTACCATGCGATCTCCGTCGTGTCGTTCGGGACAAAGTTGTACCTGTTGTCCGTGTTCAGGCTGTAATCGTACGTGATACGCTCATACCAGCGCCCCCCACCTGTGCTGTGCTCGCGAGCGAAGGGCTTTCGGGCATTCTGGCGGAATGTGAGACTGGGTAACACGACCCGTACACTACCGTTTTCGAGGTTTTGGTGGTGACTGAGATTCAGGGCCAGATTGCGTCCTGCTCTACGCCAGGTTTTACTGAATCCTGCGCTCGACTGGACCGTTTGCCGGACACGGTCGTCGTACCGTTCCGAAGAGGTGCGCAGGTAGCTTGAGGAGGATAAATCGACATTCGCGCGAAGCCTGGTAGTCGGGTTCAGTTCCTGATTATGCGTCCAGCGCAGTCGCCCGGCGCCGAATTCCGAAAAATCGGGATCGCCTCGTTCACCGTTCCGGTTCTTGAGGTAGTCCACGAGAATTTGCCCGGTATAGCGGTATCGCTTTGCGTAACGGAATTGCGGCGTGACCTGAAAACTGCCTCGTGTCCATAAGCCGAATACAAGCCGGGCGTCCATATAGTCGTTGATAGCCTGATACCACCCCCAGTTGCGCAGGTAGAATCCCCGTTCGTCTTCCCCGTAGCGGGGAGGCAGGGGGCCGCTGCGCCGGCCCTCACTGGCAGGCACAAAGCCGAACGGCAGCCACAGCGGTGTGGGGATATTGAAGAGATAGAGGCGGATAGGCCCCGTGTATATCCATTCCTGATCGACGACTTTCATCCTGCTCGACCGGAGCGAGTACGAAGGATCTTCCAGACATTCGCACGTCGTATAGGCTCCTTCCGCTATATACAGCGCGCTGTCTTCTTCGACTTTCAATACACCGGCCCGTATAAATCCCTCATCGAGGGTAGTGCGCGCATCGGTTACCCTCCCCCGCTCCGTGGCTGCATTAAAGGAGATCCGATCTCCCACGAAGCTTTCGGATCCCTGGGTAAAGGATGGGGCGCCGACTGCGCCGGTATCGCTTTGGAGGCCGGATGCATGCAATTCTTCCTGGTCAAAAAGAATATCTATGCGAAATGCGTATAGTTCAGCCCCTTTGTATGCAATTTCTGCATAATTATACAGTTTCCCTATATCGTTCTCCTCGTTGAAGGAAATCACCAACGAGTCTTTTGCGGAAAACCGGATAGGGGCATCGGTATTCTGCGCCAGACATGGGATGGGCAAGGCATTGCCCGCCAGGAAAAGCAGCGCAGCAAGAAATGGTCGGCGAACCCCGATCATGAAACAGGGCGGATGGTGGGCGTGCGGGCCCTCTCAGGTGCAATCGGCTACCGGATGTCCGCGGCTATGCAGGCGACCTGCCCGCTTCTTCGTCGAGAGACTGAAAGACCAGATGGGCGGCTCCGAGCATACCCGCTTCGTTGCCGAGGGTTTCTCGCACGATTTCGATCTCGTCCCGGTGATCCGGAATAACGTATTCGCGAATGCTTTTCCGGGCTGCGTCAATGATAAAATCGCCTGCGGCCGAAAGCCCACCCCCAACGACTACCTTGCGAATGTCCAGGAGGTTGATGGACGCCCCGAGTACGACCCCCAGTTTGTGGCCTGCCCATCTCAGAATTTCCCGGGCAGGTTCGTCCCCGCTGCAAGCCGCTTCGTAGAGCATGAGGGGAGTGAGGTTTTGCAGATCCTGCCCCGCCATCCGGTGGATGACGCTTTCGTGCCGGGTAAGCAATTTGTGGCGTCCGTAACGGGACAGGTATTTCTGTCCCAGGTATGCCTCGATCGAGCCCGCAATGCCGTATCGGTCGATGTCGCCTGCGAAATTGATCGTCATATGCCCGATCTCCGCGGCGGCCCCGGTGGTCCCGCGGAATATCTTCCGGTCATAAATGATGGCGCCGCCCACACCCGTACCCAGCGTGACCATGATGAAGGAAGGGTAGGGGCGTCCTCTGCCGTAGTGCGCCGAACCAAGCCCGGCCAGATTGGCGTCGTTTTCTACGAATACGGGAAGTTCGTCGCCCAGACGCTCCTGTAGCGCCTCCCGGAGATTCACTACCCCCCATCCCGGCAGGTTGGGAGGCTGTACGACCGATGTACGCTCCCAGTTGATTGCCCCCGGCGCTCCGATACCAATACCGCTGATGACTGCATCCGGGGCCTCGGCTGTGACCGAACGGATAAGGTCCGCAATCCGGTCCAGTACATGATCGGGGCCGTGGATTGCCTCGGTGTCGCGTGCTTTCTCGACGACGAACCCTTCATCACGCCGGACAAGGGCTGCCTTGATCATGGTTCCCCCAAGATCAATGCCTATTGCAAGCTGATTCATGCCGAGATCTTTTGATACAGGCGCCGGATCATTCCGGGAGGTCCGTGAGAAAATGGTGCCGGAAGGGTCAATCGTTTGCAGTGCGTTGGCTGCCGGACGCGTTGTCCGGAGATTCGTTCGTGGTCTTATCTTGCCGATCTTCCGGTGTATTCGTTTTGGCGTTCGTGTGTTCTACGACAGGATACACCGTTTCGTCGGGGCGGTGCATGCCATATTCCTCCCGCGCGATTTTTTCTACTGCTTCGTCGGAGAGGCCTTCGCTGACTTCTTTTTCGAGCTGTTCGATGTCGGCCCGCAGCTTTTCGTTTTCCTGGCGCACTTCCGTGTATTCGTTGCGCCACGTCATACGCTTGAGGAGGCTGTGGCTGTCGAGAAACAGGAATGAGCCGAGGGCAGCCGCTACAATAGCCCACAGGATTATTCTACGCAGGCGCCGTTTCGTATTCGCAGACAGGAATAATCGGGAAGACGGCATATCCGCTCCGCTCCGGTTTGGCGAACGGTTGAATGATTTCTTCTTCATGCCGCTACTATCCTATTGTTCTATGGCGCCGAGACGCAGCGCGCCGATGCCGGGAAAAGAGGCCGAAGATTCGAGTAACTCCTCGATGCGCAGTAACTGATTGTATTTTGCGATGCGGTCGCTGCGGCTTGCGGAGCCGGTTTTGATCTGACCGGCATTCGTGGCTACGGCAAGGTCCGCAATGGTTGCATCTTCGGTTTCCCCGGAGCGATGACTGATCACCGCCGTATATCCATGGGTGTGCGCGAGTTCGATGGCCTGAAGCGTTTCCGTCAGCGTGCCGATCTGGTTCAGTTTGATCAGTATGGAATTAGCTGCCCCGTCGCCGATGCCTTGTTGCAACCGATCGGTATTCGTCACAAAGAGGTCATCCCCGACGAGTTGAATCCGACTCCCGAGACGGTCCGTAAGTGCTTTCCAGCCGTTCCAGTCATTTTCGGCCAGACCATCCTCGATGGAGAGAATAGGATACTGATTGACCCAGTTTTCCCAGAAGTCGATCATGTCCGAGGCGGATCGCCTTGTATCCGGGTCGCTCTTCCAGAAAAGATAATACCCGTCCCGGTACATTTCGGATGTGGCGGGATCCAGGGCCAGATAGACATCCCGTCCTGCTTCGTACCCGGCTTGCGAAATGGCTTCGAGGATGACCTCCACAGCCTCGTCATTGGAACGCAGGTCGGGGGCAAAGCCGCCTTCGTCGCCTACCGCCGTATTGTACCCCTTTTCCTTGAGTACCCTCCGCAGCGTATGGAAAATTTCGGCGCCGATGCGGAGTGCTTCGCTGAAGGAACTCGCCCCGATCGGCATGATCATGAATTCCTGCATGTCCACGCTGTTGTCCGCGTGGTGCCCTCCGTTGATGATATTCATCATCGGTACAGGAAGCGTGGAGGCATTGGTTCCGCCAATATACCGGTATAGAGGAAAACCGAGGTTCTCCGCGGCGGCTTTTGCGACTGCCAGCGATACGCCGAGCAGGGCATTGGCCCCAAGCCGCCCCTTGTTTTCGGCGCCGTCGAGGCCGATCAACGTATTGTCCACAGAAACCTGGTCCAGCACATCCTGTCCGGTCAATTCCGGGGCGATTATTTCGTTCACGTTCCGGACCGCATCCAGCACGCCCTTGCCCATATACACGCTGTCGTCCCCATCCCGTAGTTCCACTGCCTCGTGTTCTCCCGTGGATGCTCCACTCGGGACGGCGGCGCGCCCACGAAACCCATCCGATGTGATGACATCGACTTCGACGGTCGGATTTCCACGGCTGTCAAGAATCTGCCGGGCAGTGATGTGTTCTATCTGCATAATGCTGACAAGAATATACGACGGACGGGCCGCCAGCGCGGGCCGTTAAATGAGACGGAAATGGAGGAAGGAGCGCCGAATGCGAGGCATTACGGAGCACGCACCGTGGTCGTTTCGTTGATCCACGCGTAACAGCCGTAATCCACCCGGTAGGACTGCCCTGGCTCCCAGTTTTTGAAAAAGAGCGCTTCCTGATCCGGAAAACTGCGCCGGTAGGTGGCGATTTTCTGATTCGCCTGCGCGGATACACTCGAGTCCTTTGCCCTGGCCTGCTGATAATAATCCACCGCCAGCCAGTAAACGGCACGGTCTTCCCGCTCGAACGAGCCGCAATTCGATACGGCGGCGGCGTACAGGTCACCGATGGCGATATATGCCTGACCGAAGTTTGCATCCACCTGAATGGCCCGACGGAAAAAGGATCGTGCCTGTGAAACGGCGCCGTCCTGTTGCCGGGCGATTCCCAGATTATACAGAATATCCCGCCGGACCGTGACGTCGGCGTCGTCGCCGAGGAGCTCGAGAGCCTGCTCGTAATAGGATAGCGCCCGGGTTGCATTCCCATCCTGGAGGTGAAGTTGGCCAAGGCGGCGGTACGTAAGAGGCGATGGGTCCATTTCGAGCAGACGGTCGCCAAGTTCTGCAGCCTCGTCGCGGTAGCCCAGTTCGAGATAGATGTCGAAGAGTTCCGCGGCTACCTCGATGTTATCCGGGGTATTTTCCAGTCGGGTCTGGAGAAATTCAAGGCGTTCTTCCGGGGTACTGAACAGGGCGTTGCGAATTTCCGTGAGGTATGCAGCGACATCTGCATTATCGGGATAGCATGCTTCGGCTTCGTCCGTCAGGTTCACGGCGCGCTGCTTCTCGCCATTTCGGGCGGCGTCGTCGATGATGATACGGATGTAGTACGGATCGATATTACACCCTATCATGGCGTAGACCTCGTTGTAGACCGAAGCGAATGTAGGGGCGTCGCCGGTCAGCGACTGATTGTGCTCCTGCAGGAAGCGCCCTTTTCGGAGCAGCCATTGGGGTTCGTCGAATTCAATGGCGCTTTCCTTCATACGGGCGATGGCTCGATCGAACCATACAAAAGCCGAGTCGAGGTGCGCCTGTTTACCCTCTTCGCTTGGAGAGTCCTGGCCCAGAGCTGTGTAGAGTTCCACGGTCCGCTCATAGTTTCGGTCGTCATTCCGCGGGTAATCGGGCGCATTCTGGAGGATCCAATGGAGGTTCGGCAGTGCGCTCAGATAATTTCTGTTTTTGAAATCCTCGTAGTAGAGGCTGTAGTGCACGCCTTTGTCCTGGTCGCTTACTGCGTTTGCTTCGTCGGATTGTGCGAGGACAGGCTGTGCCGGCCCGGTGGCGCATGCCACCGCAAGCAATACGGATGCGATGAGACCCTGGCTACAAAGGGGGATATGCCTTACGATGCGCCGCATGATTAAAGCTCGTCTTGTGAAGGGGAATCGCCTGCCGATAAAGTTACACCTTTTGATGTTAACGTAGTTTCGGAGTCTGGAACCATCGTTCGCCTATATTTACCGACATGGAAAGCCGGTAGAAAACATCGCGTACGAGATCGGCATTGGCAGCGCCGCGTATGCCCACCTGCATATTTATATCCAGGCGCGCACCCGGTATCAGGGTCGGTAAACCAAATCCTGCTGAAATCGAAGTAGTTTCGATGTTCATATTCCGGTCAGGGGAAATATACGCCCGGTCCCAGGAAATTCCGAAGCGATAGGCAATGCGCGCCGGCCATGCTGCAAGAAGATCGGTACCTGCGGGCAGGAATTCAACGCCGGTTCCGAACTGCACTACGTCCGACAACCCCTGTGCTGTTCCCGAGTCATATCCGGGCAAGGGGATCGTGCTCCGCAGATTGGTCCATGGGGCGAATTTTCCACCGGCCGATACCGTCCATCGATTGTCAGGATAATACGCAACGCCCAGGCCCAATTGCCAGGGCATGTCGACTTTTCCGGAAATCGTTGTTCCCAATGTATCCCTGTCGAGGCTTTGTCCCAGTGTGGTAACCCGTTTGGCGGACAACGTCGTGGGGAGTGTAAAGGCTCCGCCCACACTGATATAATCCTCCTCGGCAAACACGTTCTGTACGCTGAACAATGCTCCGAACGTAGCCGACAAACCATTTAACCTTGTTGAGGTCTCAAGATTCGTATCCAGAAACAAGGGGCCGGAAGATCCTTCCAGGAAAATGGTTTCCCGCCCGTCGTCGATGAGGCCAAAGAGGGCATTGAGTGAGGCGCCGGCACTGAAATTGGGGCTGAATCTGTATCCGAGCCCCCCTGTAATCTGCTGTATTCCTCCCGATCCGAAAAAATTCACGCGATACCCTGCCGTGTCGGGCCGGGCCGGGTCTCCGGCGAGAAGAGTGCCTTCATTCGCTACATTGTAGCTCACCCGCGAAAAGGGAGCGAACCCCAATGCTATCCCCAGTTTCCGTTCGATGAGGGGAAAGCCGAGCTGTATGCCGCTCAAGTGGCCGGATGCAAGTCGACTGGTCTCTTTGTTTTCATTAGAGATCACAAGGCTCTGGTAGGCGAATCCTGCCGAAATTCGGGTAAGCACCTGATCGGCCCAGGCCCCCGGGTTGTTCGGGTTCACGTATTGCAGCGAATGAAGGGCAAATCCGGCGTGACCGATTCCCGTGCCCTGTCCCCCTGCGTGAAGTTGCAATGCGCCGATGCCGAAACGGGAATACAGGGATCCGTCGCGGGCGTCCTGCGCCATTCCGGGCGATACGGCGAGCATCGCCGTGACGAGGTACAGAATAGCGCATACCTCAAGGGGCCTGCCCAGGCGGGCAGTTCCGGATTCGATGCGGGGAAAAAGAAGGGATGGCATCGTGGCTCGACGAAATGCGGTCAATAGATCGGGGTGAGCGTGATGAACCCGGCAGGCGCCTTATCGCCGGCGTCGGCGTCGTAAAAGAGTATGGGGTTCAGGGAACTATGATAGCTTGCCTGGTCCGGGGATAATGTGGCGGGCAGGATTTCCGGGTCAGGTATCCGGATTTCGAACTCTATGTTTTCTGTGATATACTCCTCGATGTTACGCACGAGCGCAGTACCCTCGAATACAAACCGGCCTTGGTCGTCCATGGTGCTTCGTCCTATCAGGGCATAGGTGCTGCCGCCGGACACTCGCGCGTGGAGGTCCAGTGCTCGGAGAAGAGGCCGCCCGAAATGCGCCGGCGTGTTTTGCTGTAAGCTCAGGGTATCGGCCCACAGCGTGAGCATAGCCCGGTTCACGGAAAACGGCTCGCCGGACGTATAGATGTCGCTGGAGACGGATAGTGAAAATCCGGGGAGAGGTCCGATGCCCGCCTGCATGAGGAACCGGTTTTCGGGAATATCCACGGGCGCCGAACGTTCAGCGAAAGGGTAGGTTTTCCCGATCGGATAAAAAAGAGAGTCCGAACCGGTGGTTGCAAACAGCGTCGTACCTGTCGGGCCGAATCCGACCACTGCGTTTCCTTCGACCGGGTCGATGCGGAAGCCGTGGAAAAGATTACCGACATCGGGGTCCCGGAGAACAGGATCGCGGTGCGAAACCCAGGAATCAGGCAGCGGAACGACAACCAGCGTATCCGTCGCCGAAAAAGTGAATTCCGTGATGATCGGCCCGGTAGCGAAGGAGGCGCCGATCGATATATCGTCCGTGCCCCAATCCTCATTGATTTCCCTCAGCACTGCTCGCAGTTCGCTTGTTGAATCGCCGTATACATAGGTGCGCCGCAGACGCAATTCGGCCGCTTCGACGGCGCCGGCCCGGAAATCATCCGATGTGACGGCCGTGATGTCGAAATATCCCTGTACTTCGTATTGCCCGAGTACGGGATCGTCCACCATGCCCGCGAGCACACGCGGGGAACTATCCGGGGATTGTGTCAACTCCACAGCCCGCAGGGACGAAAGAGGCTCGACTGTGTTGACAGGATCTCCTCCGGCCGCGCCGAGCAGGTTGCCGCCGACGTTTGCGGGATCGTCGCAGGCCGCCAGCAGGAAGCCCATACATACGAATACGAGCAGGGTAGGCAGGGCCGTCTTCACGCAGGCTCGATTTTGGGAAAAGGTATCCGGTGGCATGAGGAACGTCATCGACCGGATTTTATTGTGAGGGGACAAAAAACGCGTATGCGTAAAATCACCACGGGTTCCCCGCGTTTACACAATGCAAGCGAGCCTTTCAGGCATTCAGGCTGCTACCTCGCTCAGCAATTGTTCATAGACCGAGCGGGCTATTTCGAACTGTTCTCCCGGCGTGTCGGCGAAGGATAATGCGCTCGCCGCCGTTTCTTCAATTTCCGGCAGGGAGATGGTGGCGTCCGCGAACATGTTGCCGACGTGGTTGGGGTCCTTACCGGCAAGAGACAATGCATTGTCCAGACGCTCGGCCTCAACGAATGCTTCGTCGATCACAGCGTCGAAAGAAACCGGATGCGGAGTGAATACGCTTTGCGTGTCCCCGAAAATATCGTCGCCGGCATATTCGGTTTGCAACAGCATAGGGACGAATCCACTCATCCATCCGAACGCATGGATAATATCCGGGCCCCATCCCAGTTTCCGGATCGTTTCGAGCGATGCCCGCCCAAAAAACAATGCTCGCTCCAGATTGTCTTCAAAAAGCTGGTTGTTCTGGGCGGTTCGATAGATACCCTTCCGTTTGAAATAATAATCATTGTCCATGAAATAGACTTGCAGGCGTATCCCCGGAATGGAAGCCACTTTCACTTTGAGTGTTTCCTTTCGGTTGCCCATTTCGATGCGCGTTCCCGAAAGCCGAATTACTTCGTGAAGACGGTTCCTGCGTTCGCTGACGATGCCGTATCGAGGCATCATGATGCGCATTTCGTATCCTCCCTCGTTGTGGAGTTGTTCGGGGAGGTGTCGGACGATGGTCGCTGTACTTGAAGATTGCGAGAAAGGATTTACTTCATCGGATACGAAGAGAATTCTCATTGGATTGGTCCCTGCCCGGATTTGTAACGATCAAATGAAGTTAGACGTAGCCCATAAAGATACTAAAAACGAATGAATTCTCCAAGTAAGAATATGAACGGTTTCTTCGGGCGGCGCCCCGCTTATTTCTGTTCTTGTTGTTGGCGTTGAAGGATTTCGAAGTAACGCCTGATCCGTTCCTCGAAATCGGGTGCGTAGCCGCTTTCGAGTGCACGGATGAGATCGCGATGTAACTTTTCCCCGGTTTCTTCACGGGATGCATCGGGCGGTCCCTCACGCAGGATGTTTCTTCCCTCCCGCGATTCGCGTCGTCGCTCGCGGCCCCGTTCCTGCATGGAGCGCTGGGCATCAAGCAGGCGTTGCAGAATACGCTGTTGCCGCTCGATCATTTGCGGGTCTATCTGTCGTGCCTGCAACTCCCGAAGCGTTTCTTCCATATCCTCGGCGATTTTGTCCAGATCCCCAAGCAACTTGCCCCGGGCTTCCGGATTGCGGCGTACCTGGCCGAGTTGATCCTTTATGGCTTGCTGCTGTGCACGCATTTGCCGAAGCCGCTGCTCCATGTTGGCCCCGAGGCGATTTCCCTGCAGGTCGTTCAGGAATTGCTGGATTTGCTGGTTCAGTTGTTGTTGCTGCTGCGCCATCTGCTGCATCTGCCGGATGACCTGCTGCATGCTGCTGCCCCCACCGGATCCCTGCTGATTCATCAGTTGGTCGAGTACGCCGGCAAGCAGCAGGGCCAGTTCGTTCAGATGCATCATGGAGGCAGTCTGGTAGCCACCGGCTTCCTTGTCCGCCCGCTCTGTCATGGCGCTCGTGGCCCGTTCCATTTCGAGGAGCGCCTGCCCGGAAAGTCGTTGTACTTCCCGGCTGAGTTGAGGAATGTTTTTTTCAAGGCTGCGCAGGGAATCGATGACGGTTGCAAGCCCTGCCGATAGCGCATCCTGGAGGCGGGCATCCTCACGGAGAGACGACTGATCCGAGGTGCGCTCAAGCAGGTTTTTCCGGAGCGATTCCTGTTCATGCGAGAGCGTGAGGACGTCTCCGAGCGCCCGGCGCAGCCCGGTTGTGTTTATTTGTCGCTGCGCACCCTGCATGCTTTGTTGCATTCCGACAAGATCGTTCCGGAGTTGCCGGAACCATTGTTGCATGCGTTGCTGACCGGATTGCGCCTCGTTCAACTGGTCGGAACGCAGTTGGTCGGCGTTCTCCATCAGTTGCTGCTGCATATCCTGTTCCCTGACCGACTGGTTCAGCTGTTGCATGTCCCGGACCGGTCCTCGTTGCATTTCTTTGATGCGCTCCTGCGCTTCTTCCAGCAGTTCCTCGAGCTGTTCCATTTCTTCCCGGGAGGTTTCCTGACGTTGCGCGAGACGTTCCTGATCGGAAATCTCTTCCGGCGCCTGACCGTCTTCGGAAGTCCCGGGCGGGTTTTGAGGGGCGGCGTCTGGGGATATATCCGGATTTTCAGGATGGTTTCCCGTTTCCCCCTGTTCCAGTAATTCGGTCGTTTCTTCCTGCATGCGCGCTTGCTGGCGAGCCAACTCCTCAGCCCTTCGCGCCGCCTCTTCCAGGCTTTGCTGGGCACGCAGATTTTTGAATAAATCCAGGGTTCGTTCGAGGCGCTGCCGGTACTGCGTTTCGCTGAATTCAAAGCGCTCTATCGCTTCCTGCACCTGTGCGATATCCATGTTGGCGATGGATTCCTGAAGTTGTTGCAGTGCTTGCCGCAGTTCAGGCGAATCGATCTCTTCGATTACCTGCTGCATTTCCCGGTACAGCGAGAGCGTTTCTTCGCTTAGCAGATTGTTTTGCTCGGCGGTGCGATTCATGGATTCTACCTGTTCGGCCAGGTCGTTTACCTGTTCCTCCATGAGTTGCTGCTGTTGCTCGATCTGTTCGAGCTGCCGCTGGTCTTCCCAGTCCGCATTTTGTTTACGACGCACCTCGTCACGTAATTCGTCAAACCGTTCGTCCAACTGCGTGGCCTGATCCAGTATGTCCTGAAGTCGGGATTCAACGTCTTCCTGATCCTGATGCAGGGATTCGTACCGTTCGGCGAGCGAGGGCATCCGGAGCAGACGTGCAGGGGTTTGGGCGGCCTTGTATCCTGCCCAGGCATCGTTGTCCCGCACGCGCACAAAGTATTCGATGACGTCCCCCGGCACGGGGTCGAGGGATGTCGTGGCGCCGATATGCCAGTCGTACACGATGGGCTGATTCGGCATTTGCGGATCCGAGACAGGCAACGGTATTTGTTCGAACGTATCGGACGGCTCGTCGAAACGACTTTCTGCAAGGCGGTAGAAGAGGGTCAGATCATGGAATCCGAAGTCGTCGCTGATGCTGCCTTCGAGCGTACGCTGGAGCGTTTCGTCAAGCAAGTCATCAGGCTCCGGGCGCGCGAGCAGGATGGAAGGCGCTACATCTTCTTCTGCATCGATGGCGTACTCGATGGGGGCTCTGTTGCGGGCGCCGCGGGCGTTTTCAAGCAGAATCCGGTATGAACCCTTCCGGGATACCGTGAATTGTCCCACCGCGCGTTGCTCGCCCGCCTCGAGAGGAATGTAGGCGCCGTCGTCGAATGCAATGCCGGCGCCGGTGATCCCGGAGCCGCCGAGAATAATGTCGAGTTCCACCAGTGTGCCGGGCAGTCCCGTTACATCGCCCACATTAGGGTCGAGCCGCCGCGCGGGGAGGCCGGAATAGGCCGGGGGACGCAATGTGACCTGGAGGCTGCGGACCAGCGGATAATCGGTGACGGATATCCTGTACCAGGCGCTTGCGACAGGCGCCGCCGCGACACGATAGCGAAGGGACCGACGGATGTTCGCGAGTTCATGTCGGAAGACGCCGCTCGAATCCTCGCTCAGGCGTATGCCTTCGATGTGGTCTTCGTTTTCACGGTTGATGGATAATTCGAGAGCGGCGGGTTGTTCATCCCCTTCGGTGCGGATCTCGATTTCCAACGTGGAACCCCGCGCTATTTCGACGGAACCGGGTGTGACGTAGAGC